>NZ_DASVUM010000128.1:0-2413 GCF_036387035.1 Pseudomonas sp.
GGCTCGACGCCGCGCAATGCCGGCTCGAAAATGGTCGTCAGCGCCGAGCGGATCTTCGACACCATCGGCGGCGGCCACCTGGAATACAAGGCCATGGAGATTGCCCGGGACATGCTCGCCAGCGGCAGCCCGCAGACCCGCCTGGAACGCTTCAGTCTGGGCGCCAGCCTGGGTCAGTGCTGCGGCGGCGTGAACGTGTTGTTGTTCGAACCCATGGGCCGGCCCCAGGCGCACATTGCGGTGTTCGGGGCGGGCCACGTCGGCCGGGCGCTGGTGCCGTTGCTCGCCAGCCTGCCCTGCCGCGTGCGCTGGATCGATGCCCGAGCGGCAGAATTTCCCGCGCAGTTGCCGGAAGGCGTGACGCAGATCATCAGCGAGGACGTCACCGAAGAAGTCGATAACCTGCCCGCCGGCACCTACTGCATCGTCATGACCCACAATCATCAGTTGGACCTGGAGCTGGCTGCTGCGATTCTCAAGCGCGGCGACTTCGGCTATTTCGGGTTGATCGGTTCGAAAACCAAGCGCGTCAAATTCGAGCATCGCCTGCGTGACCGTGGCTTCGACGCCGCGGTGCTGCAGCGCATGCGTTGCCCCATGGGCCTGACCGAGGTCAAAGGCAAGCTGCCCATGGAGATCGCCGTGTCCATCGCCGGCGAAGTGATCGCCACCTACAACGCTCATTTCGGCGAGCAGAGCACCACCGCCGAACCCGTCGCCCAATTGCTGCCGGTGTCCCGCCGCAGCCGGGCCCACTGAATCCCGGAAGAATGAACAACTGACATGACCACTCACGCCACTACCGCCCCAAAAGCCTACCGCGCTGCCCTTGTTCACAGCATCGCCGACCCCGCCGACGTCGCGGAAGAGGCGTCGTATGAGTATTTCGAAGACGGCCTGATGGTGGTCGAAAACGGCAAGATCATTGCCTTGGGCAATGCCGAAGACCTGCTGGGTACGCTCGCCGACGACGTCGAAATCATCCGCTATCACGACGCGCTGATCACCGCCGGCTTCATCGATACCCACATCCATTTGCCGCAGACCGGCATGATCGGGTCCTACGGCGAGCAATTACTCGACTGGCTGAACACCTACGTATTTCCGTGCGAAAAGCAGTTCGCCGACCCCGAACATTCGGCGCAGGTGGCGGACATCTTCCTCAAGGAATTGCTGCGCAACGGCACCACCACCGCACTGGTGTTCGGCAGTCGCCACAAGGAGTCGGTAGAGGCGCTGTTCAGTGCGGCCGAGAAGCTCAACCTGCGCCTGATCGCCGGCAAGGTGATGATGGACCGCAATGCGCCGGATTACCTGGTGGACACCGCCGAGTCCAGCTACGCCGACAGCAAGGCGCTGATCGAGCGCTGGCACGGCAAGGGCCGCCTGCACTACGCCGTGACGCCGCGTTTCGCGCCGACCAGCACGCCGGAGCAACTGACCCTCGCCGGCCAGTTGCTCAGCGAATACCCCGACGTGTACTTGCAGACCCACATCAGTGAAAACCTGAAGGAAGTGGAATGGGTCAAGGCGCTGTTCCCCGAGCGCAAGAATTACCTGGACGTGTACGACCATTTCAAGCTGCTGGGCGAACGCTCGGTGTTTGCCCACGGCGTGCACCTGTGCGACGAAGAGTGTGAGCGCCTGGCCGAAACCGGCTCGGCCATCGCCTTCTGCCCGACCTCCAACCTCTTCCTGGGCAGCGGGCTGTTCAATTTGCCGATGGCCGAAAAGCACAAGGTTAACGTGGGCCTTGGGACCGATGTCGGCGCTGGCACCAGCTTTTCGCTGCTGCACACGCTGAACGAGGCCTACAAAGTCATGCAGCTGCAAGGCGCCAGGCTCAGCCCGTTCAAGTCGCTGTACCTGGCGACCCTGGGCGGCGCCCGCGCGTTGCGGCTGGAAGACAAGATCGGCAACCTGCAGCCGGGCAGCGAGGCGGACTTTGTGGTGCTGGATTTCAACGCCACGCCGCTGCTGTCCTACCGGATGAGCCAGGCGACGAGCCTTGAAGAGCGATTGTTTGTGCTGATGACGCTGGGGGATGACCGGACCGTAAGCGAAACGTACTCGGCAGGCATGTTGGTGCACAAGCGCTAAGGGGCTGCCGCACACGAACGGTAGGAGCGTGGCTTGTCCCGCGATCTGGCGCGCAGCGGCAGCTACACAATGAATCCGGTGTGTCAGGAACAATTACGTCGCGAGGTTTCACGACTGCTGCGCAGCCGATCGCGGGACAAGCCACGCTCCTACAGGTTTTGCGCCGGCCGTGGATGTTGCGTTCGCCGCAACCAGATTTCGCGCTCGAGCGTAATTCCCGGTTCCACGCCGGTCCAGCGTAGGAGCGTGGCTTGTCCCGCGATCTGGCGCGCAGCGGCAGCTACACAATGAATCCGGTGTGTCAGGAACAATT
>NZ_DASVUM010000129.1:0-33932 GCF_036387035.1 Pseudomonas sp.
GCGCGCCATCTGCCCGCGGGGGGGCCGCACGCCTCTCGATGGGCTGAAAAAGATGTCGGATAATAAAGCATGACCCGCTTGACGGCTAGCGCCGTCGGAGACCCTTGCAATGCCAGATCAAGATGTACGCCTGCAACACCTGAAAGTTTGGCTCGATGAGCAGCTCCCGCGTTTATTTGCGGCCCAGGGCTGGGGCCCCATACCCCCGGCCACGTTGATTGCGGCCAGTAGCGATGCGAGTTTCCGACGCTACTTCCGCTGGGAGGGGGAGGGCCGCACTTTTATTGTCATGGACGCGCCACCGCCCCAGGAAAACTGCAAACCCTTCGTTGATATCGCTCATTTATTGAGCGGGTCGGGCATTAATGTTCCGAAAATTTATGCCGAAGACCTGAATCAGGGCTTCCTGTTGTTGAATGACCTGGGTCGCCAGACCTACCTTGATGTGATCGGCGAGGGCAATGCCGACCAACTGTTCGATGATGCAATCAACGCGCTGCTTGCTTATCAGCAGCTGCCAATGGAAGCGCCGTTGCCCAGTTACGACGTCGCACTGCTGCGCCGCGAACTGGAGCTGTTTCCCGAGTGGTACGTGAAGCGTCATCTGGGCGTCGAGTTCGATCAGGCACAGCAGGCCAGTTGGCAGGCGGTCAGTGATCTGCTGATCGAGAGCGCGCTGGCCCAACCCAAGGTGCTGGTGCACCGTGACTATATGCCGCGAAACCTGATGCTCAGCGAGCCAAACCCTGGGGTGCTGGATTTCCAGGACGCGGTATATGGCCCGGTCACCTATGACATCACCTGCCTGTTCAAGGATGCGTTCCTGAGTTGGCCGGAGGAGCGCGTAGCGGGCTGGCTTGAGGTGTATTGGAACAAGGCCGCCGCAGCAGGCATCCCGGTGCAGGACGATTTCAATGAGTTTCGTCGTGCCAGTGATCTGATGGGCGTGCAAAGACATCTGAAGGTGATCGGTATTTTTGCCCGCATCTGCCACCGTGATGGCAAGCCACGCTACGTCGCCGACGTGCCGCGCTTCTTCTCTTATATACACGCGGTATTGACGCGACGTCCGGAACTGGTCGAGTTGAGTAATCTGCTGACCAGCCTGGGACAGACAAAACAAGCACCTGTCGTGTGAGCGTTGGAGTTGAGGAGCGAAATGCAATTGAAAAGGGACTGCACTTGAAGATTGTCTTGAAGAGGGTTGCATGAAAGCAATGATTCTGGCGGCGGGCAAAGGCGAGCGCCTGCGCCCGTTGACCCTGCACACACCCAAACCGCTGGTGCGTGCCGGCGGAGTTCCACTGATTGAATATCACCTGCGCGCGATCAAATCAGCCGGCTTTGAAGACGTTGTGATCAATCATGCATGGCTGGGGCAGCAGATCGAGGACTACCTGGGCAACGGGCGTGAGCTGGGACTGAAGATCGGCTACTCACCAGAGGGCGAGCCGCTGGAGACGGGCGGCGGCATCTTTCGTGCGTTGCCGCTTTTGGGCGAGAAGCCCTTTCTCGTCGTCAACGGCGATATCTGGGTCGATTTCGACTTCAGCTCATTGATGAAACCCATCAAGGGGCTTGCCCATCTGGTGCTGGTGGACAACCCGCCGCATCATCCTGGCGGGGATTTCTCGCTCGTTGACGGGCAAGTGCACGATTATGCCGCTCAAACACGCCTGACCTACAGCGGCATTGCGGTGCTGCACCCGCAGCTCTTCGCCGGTTGCACTGCAGGCGCATTCAAGCTCGCGCCCCTGTTACGCGACGCCATGGCGAAAGGCCTGGTGACCGGCGAACGTTTTGCCGGGCGCTGGGTGGACGTCGGTACGCATGAACGGCTGGCCGAAGTCGAGCAACTGCTTGCGGTGAAGCCCTAGATGCTGTGGCCATTTACGGTGGTTGGCGGTGGCGTCGGGTACCTCATCGCCAGCATTCCTGGCGCAATGCTCGGCGCGTTGCTGGGACAGGCGCTCGATCGACGACTGAATTTCCGCAGCTGGGCAGAGATGCGAGAGCGCGCCAACGGCCGCACCGTACCGCGTGATGACGAGCTTATTTTCATCCTGTTGGGGCGGCTGGCCAAAAGCGACGGCCGCGTGGTTGACGGGCATATTCAGCAAGCTCGCGTTGAAATGCGCCGGCTAGACCTCAGTGAACCGGCGCAGCGACGGGCTATCCAGGCATTCAATCGAGGCAAGGACGGGCGCGATAATTTGCGCGTCCACCTGACGCGTCTGAAAACTCAGCCTCACGCCGCCGAAGGCTTGCTGCGTGCCTGTTGGCGCATGGCGTGGGCGGATGGCAAAGCATCGCGCGCCGAGCGTGACTTGATTGTGCTGTGGGGCAAATGGCTGGGCTGGGCGGCGGACAAAGTCGAAAGATTGTCATCGACCGAAGACGAACAGCGTTCACGAGGCGCTCCCGCCAGCAGTGGCGGCGAGTTCCAGGACGCGCTGCGCTTGCTGGGCGTGAAAGCCGATGCCGAACCGGCGCAGATCAAGCGCGCCTACCGTCGATTGTTGAGTCGCCATCACCCCGACAAAATCGCCGGCAGTGGCGCCAATCAGGTACAAGTGCGTGACGCCACCGAGAAGACCCGCGAGCTGCATCATGCCTACGCGGTGATTCGCGACCGGCGCGGGTTTCGCTGACGTTTCTGGTGCTTAATGCTGTCAGCAGAGCGGGCAGCATCAAAGACGCACCGTGCGCCGCGAAAGGTGTTCACTGCCCCTCTAACCACCCGCGCACCCGCCGAAACAACTGGTCCTGCTCCATTGTTGGGTTGCCCGGGATCGCGCTCAATGCCACCTGGGTGAACTTCGCATTTTTGCTTCGTTTGCTCGCGTCCAGGCGATCTTGTGCCTGCTGGCGCGGGACAGAGCGGTCCTTGTTGACGAAGTCGGCGGTTGGGACCTTCACTGTTGGCAGCAGCTCCATCAGCGATGGCGTTTCCTTGCCGGTGTCTACCGCGGTAACCATCACTAGACGCTGGATGGCCGGGGATGGACGCTCGCTCATGTAGCGAGCGGCCCAATAAGCGCCGCTGCCATGGCCGAGAAGGACGATACTGCGGGCCTTGTTCTGCTGGGCAAACGCCACGGCACTGTCGATGCGGGCGAAGATTTTCTCGGCGTTGGCCTTGGCCTGATCTGCCTGAATAGCTGCCTGTTCTGCGTCTACCGCTGCTTGCGCTTCAGCGCTGGCGGCGGGGTCGGGTGTTTTCGCCGCGGCGTCCTTGGGTTTATCGCCCGTAACCGCCGCAGCTGGCGCATCCGCCGCTCGCGCGAAAATCCCGTCATTGTGCGCGTCCGGCAGGCTCAGGCTAAGGCTGGACCAGGCAACGTCCGGCAACTTGCGCCGCAACGGTCCAACGGCGACCGGCCAGTCCGCTGACTCATCGGCACCCGGAACGATGATTACCGCCCCTTTCGCCTCGTCGACGTTCGCCGGTTTCCACAACGCCAGAAACGTCTCTTCGCCAGCTTGCAACTGCTGTTGCTCGGCCTGTGGCACCTGACGTTCCAGCGCCAGCGTGTCCTCCTCGGAGCGCGTCGGCAGTGCCGCACGCTCGACCGGTGCCTCAGCGGGCTTGGCGTCTTTGCTGGGCGCCAGATCCGCGGCCATCACGAGCTGCGAGCAAGGTAGTATCAGCGTCAGGCACAGCGCAGGAAATATTGCGCGAAGGGTGTAGGACATCGAGTATTCCAAAGGCCGGAGACAATTCCGGCAGACTAATGGGTTGGCGGCGGTTTGTCAGGCCAGGCAATCAATCGCCGCGCCTAAGCGAGCGGACACGCCCAGCGCATGATTGGCACAGGATTCAGCAAAATGGAGACGACAGTTTGAGAATCCCTGGCCTGTGCCTTCGGTTTATCGGCGATACGCGCGCGCTCTTGATCGGCCTGATGCTGATCGTGTCGCCAATCTCGCACTGTGCCGCTGCTTCGCCCGCGCAGGCCGACCCGCTGAGCAGCGATCAGCGGGACTGGCTGACCCAGCGCGGGCAGTTGCGCGTGGGACTGGTCCTTCAAACGCCATACGCCCAGCTCGACCGTCGTGCTCAGCAGTTGTCGGGCGCGAACGTCGACCTCATCAACCTCATGGAAAAAACCCTTCAGGTGGACCTGCTGTGGCGCAGTTACGCCGATCAGGCCGAACTCGAAAAAGCGCTGGTCGATGGCCAGATCGACTTCGCGCCCGGGTTGACCCAGACCCCTGCCGGCCTGCGTGTCTGGCTGTATTCCGATCCGTACATGCGTGTGCCGCAACTGATTGTCGGCGAGCGCGAGGGTGCCGGAGCGGTGGATCTGGAGAAGCTCGACGCCCAGGTCCGCGTCGCCGTGCGCATGCCCAGCGCTACCGCTGATTACCTGCGCAGCAACTACACCCATCTCAATCTGCAGGGCGTGCCGTTGGAACGTCAGGCCTTGCAGCTCTTGCTCAGCCAGCAGGCGCGGTACGCCGTGATCGACGAGGCGCAGCTTAGTCGGCTGTCACGCGAGGCCGAGTTCGCCGGGCTCGCCGTGGTCGGCGACATTGGTTTTCCGCAGTTGCTGCGCGTGGCATCCCGGCGCGACTCACCGCAGCTCGCCGACATCATCAGCCAGGCATTGAGCGCCATCCCGGCCCGTGATCTCGAACAGCTGCACACGCAATGGCTGCAACCAAAATACCCGCAGATCAGTGACTCGCCGGGGCTGTGGAAGAACATCGCGCTGCTGCTGTTGGTCCTGTTTCTGGCCAGCGCAGCGATTGTTTACTGGCAGCGCAAACAACAGCAGCAGTTGGAGAAGCAGGTGCTCGCCGCACGGGACGAGATCGCCAAGCGCCAGGCAGGCGAGGAGGCCCTGCGTCTCGCGCAGTTCTCCATCGATCAGAGCACGGTCGGCATTCTTTGGGTGAATTGGGACAGCCACGTGCGTTACGCCAATCAGGCGGCCGAAACCATGCTGGGGTATTCGCCGGGCAGGGTAGTGGACCGGCCGCTGATTGATTTCGAGCCGGGTCTTAACATGGATCGCTGGCTTAATCTATGGAAGGCCGCGCGCTCCAGCGAAGAAGGTCCGCAGAACTACGAAAGCAACTGTGTGCGCGCCGACGGCAGCATTCTCCCCGCCGATGTGTCGCTGAGCTTTCTGCGCTTTCGCGACGCCGAGTATCTGGTGGTGTTCATCACCGACGTGACCGAGCGGCGCCGGTCCCTGGCTGCATTGCAGGAAAGTGAAGCGCGCCTGCAGGTGCTGGCCGAGCAATTGCGCGAGCTTTCGGCGCACCTGGAAACCGTGCGCGAAGAAGAAAAGGCGCGCATCGCCCGCGAAGTGCACGACGAGTTGGGCCAAATGCTGACCGTGCTCAAGCTGGAAACGTCCATGTGTGAACTGGCCTACGCTGACCTCGACCCTGGCCTGCGCGACCGTTTGAACAGCATGAAGCGCTTGATTGCGCAGCTATTCCAGCTGGTGCGGGACGTGGCGACTGCGTTGCGGCCACCGATTCTCGACGCCGGTATCGCCTCGGCCATCGAATGGCAGGCTCGACGCTTCGAAGCGCGCACGCAAATACCCTGTCTGGTGCAGGTGCCAGACAACCTGCCGAGGCTGCCGGACGCTACGGCCATCGGGCTGTTTCGCATTCTTCAGGAGTCGCTGACCAACGTCATGCGCCACGCCGAGGCGCACACCGTCGAGCTGAGCCTGACGCTGATCGATGGCGTGCTGTGCCTGCGCATCGCCGACGACGGCAAGGGCTTTGACCTGCACGCTCAACGCCCGGTCTCGTTCGGGCTGGTGGGCATGCGCGAGCGGGTTTTGATATTGGGCGGCGAATTGTGTCTGGACACCTTGCCCGGAGAAGGCACAACCTTGCGCATCCACATTCCGCTGGACCCGGTCGCTGAGGAGCACGTGCATTGATTCGCGTATTGGTTGCCGAAGACCACACGATTGTCCGCGAGGGCATCAAGCAGCTGATCGGGCTGGCGAAGGATTTGCTGGTGGTCGGGGAGGCCAGCAACGGCGAGCAGCTGCTTGAGGCGTTGCGCCATATCGAGTGTGAGGTTGTGCTGCTGGACATCTCCATGCCGGGGGTCAACGGCCTGGAGGCGATCCCGAGGATTCGCGCGCTGAACCATCCGCCTGCGATTCTGGTGCTGTCGATGCACGATGAAGCGCAGATGGCTGCGCGCGCCTTGAAGGTCGGTGCCGCCGGGTACGCGACCAAAGACAGCGACCCCGCGTTGTTGCTAACGGCGATCCGGCGCGTGGCCGCAGGCGGGCGTTACATCGATCCGGACCTGGCTGATCGCATGGTGTTTGAAGTCGGGCTGACGGATAACCGGCCTTTGCACTCGCTCTTGTCCGAGCGCGAGTTTTCAGTGTTCGAGCGCCTGGCCCAGGGCGCCAACGTCAACGACATTGCCCAGCAGTTGGCGCTGAGCAGCAAGACCATCAGCACCCACAAGGCGCGCTTGATGCAGAAGCTGAAAATCACTTCGCTGGCCGAGCTGGTGAAGTATGCGATGGAACAAAAGCTGGTCTGAAAGCGACATCTACGGTTCATCGTTAAGCCGCCTTCGCGAACACGCGAAAGCCTCCAGTCACACGGCAAACCGCTCTGGGCATGAGCTTGAACGCGAAGGCGTCATGCCTCTCGAAAAATACCCTGTCGGCGACATACTTATTCCCGCCATCCCTGTAGGGCATCCCCTACCCCAAACCTTCCACAGCGCCTAGGCCAATCTCTCTCACGCCCCGATTTGCGCGGCCTTCAGGCTCATCTAGGCTTGATCCCCACGGTGGATCAAACAAAGGTGTGGGCAATGAGCAACGTCGATTCAAGCGCTGGGGCGAATGATGTTCTGGTCAGCTTTCGCGGTGTGCAAAAAAGCTACGACGGCGAAGCCCTGATCGTCAAAAACCTCAACCTGGATATTTGCAAAGGCGAATTCCTCACCCTGCTCGGGCCGTCCGGTTCCGGCAAAACCACCAGTCTGATGATGCTCGCCGGTTTCGAGACGCCGACCGCAGGCGAGATCCTGCTGGCCGGCCGTTCGATCAACAACGTGCCGCCGCACAAGCGCGACATCGGCATGGTGTTCCAGAATTACGCACTGTTCCCGCACATGACGGTTGCCGAAAACCTTGCGTTTCCTCTGTCAGTGCGCGGCATGAGCAAGACCGACGTCGCCGAGAAGGTCAAGCGAGCGCTCGACATGGTGCAGCTCGGCACCTTTGCCCATCGCTATCCGGCGCAATTGTCGGGTGGTCAGCAACAGCGTGTGGCGTTGGCCCGGGCGTTGGTGTTCGAGCCGCAGCTGGTGCTGATGGACGAACCCCTCGGTGCGCTCGACAAGCAATTGCGCGAACACATGCAGATGGAAATCAAGCACCTGCACCAGCGCCTCGGCGTGACGGTCGTTTACGTGACCCACGATCAGGGCGAAGCGCTGACCATGTCCGACCGTGTTGCGGTGTTCCACCAGGGCGAAATTCAGCAGATTGCCCCGCCACGCACGCTCTACGAAGAACCGAAAAATACCTTCGTTGCCAATTTCATCGGCGAGAACAACCGCATCAACGGCACCTTGCTCAGCCAGAGCGGCGATCGCTGCGTGGTGGGCCTGGCGCGCGGCGAAAAAGTCGAAGCGCTGGCGATAAACGTCGGCGCCACGGGAAGCCCGGTCACGCTTTCGATTCGTCCCGAACGCGTGAACCTCAATGGCCGAAGCGAAAGCTGCGTCAACCGCTTCTCCGGCCGCGTCGCCGAATTCATCTATTTGGGCGACCACGTCCGGGTGCGTCTGGAAGTGGCCGGTAAAACCGATTTTTTCGTCAAGCAGCCCATCGCCGAGCTCGATCCGGCGCTGAGTGTTGGCGACGTCGTGCCCCTTGGATGGCAGGTTGAGCACGCGCGCGCGCTTGACCCTTTGCTGGATGCACATTGATACACCTGCGTTATGCGTCAACCGAAGAAACCAGAGGCGAGCCAAATCGCCCTATCGCTTAACCAACATTGTTCGTGGAGAAAAACTGATGCTCAAGACATTGAAGCTCACCGCCCTATCGGTCGGCATGATGTGCGCGGCGCAAGCCATGGCAGCGGACCTGACGGTCGTTTCCTTCGGTGGCGCGAACAAGGCGGCCCAGGAAAAGGCCTTCTACGCACCCTGGGAAAAAGCCGGCAACGGCAAGATCATCGCGGGCGAATACAACGGTGAGATGGCCAAGGTCAAAGCCATGGTCGACACCAAAAGCGTGACCTGGGATTTGGTAGAGGTGGAGTCGCCGGAGCTGTCCCGTGGCTGTGACGAAGATATGTTCGAGTCGCTGGCGTCGGTTGACCTCGGCAACAAAGACAACTACGTCAAGGGCGCAATCTCCGAGTGTGGCGTCGGCTTTTTCGTCTGGTCCACCGTGCTGGCCTACAACGCCGACAAGCTGAAATCCGCGCCGACCGGCTGGGCTGACTTCTGGGACACCGAGAAATTTCCGGGCAAGCGTGGCCTGCGCAAGGGCGCCAAATACACCCTGGAATTCGCCCTGATGGCTGACGGTGTTGCGCCAAAAGAGGTCTACAAAGTGCTGGCGACCAAGGAAGGCCAGGACCGCGCCTTCAAAATGCTCGACAAGCTCAAGCCAAGCATCCAGTGGTGGGAAGCCGGTGCACAGCCGCCACAGTACCTGCAATCGGGCGATGTCGTGATGAGCTCGGCCTACAACGGTCGCATCGCTGCCGTGCAGAAAGAGAGCAACCTGAAAGTGGTGTGGACCGGCGGCGTGTATGACTTCGACGCGTGGGCGATTCCGAAGGGTGCGAAAAACGCCGAAGAAGCGAAGAAGTTCATCGCCTACTCGCTCAAGCCGGAACAGCAGAAGACCTACTCCGAAAACATCGCTTACGGCCCGGCCAACACCGGCGCGGTTGCGCTGTTGAGCGCTGAGACCCTGAAGAACATGCCGACCACCCCTGAGAACATCAAGGACCAGGTGCAGATCGACGTGAAATTCTGGGCCGACTTCGGTGAGTCGCTGGAACAGCGCTTCAATTCCTGGGCGGCTAAATAAGATCGCAGCCCTGTAAGCGCTTCGTTGTGAGTTAGATCCGGGTGCGTCGTCTGAACTGTCTGAAAGCAGGGCAGGGGACGCGCTCTTTGTTGAGAGATTTCGGAGTTCACTATGGCCACCGCCGTGCCCCTGACTGAAGGCGCCAGCCCGACCCTGAAGCAACGCCTGGCCCGTGCCGAGCGCGTCAATCGCTGGAAGGCTCAGGCGTTGATCGCGCCATTGGTGATCTTCCTGTTGCTGGTGTTTCTGGTGCCGATTGCGGCGCTGCTCTACAAAAGCGTCAGTAACCCGGAAGTGGTCGGCGGCATGCCGCTTACCGTGCTTGAAGTAACGAAATGGGACGGCAAGGGACTGCCACCCGAGGCGGTGTACAAGGCCGCAAGCCAGGACCTGGCCGAGGCACGCAAGAATCAGACGCTGGGCGATCTGTCCAAACGCTTGAACCAGGAGCTGGCGGGTTACCGCAGCCTGCTGGCGAAAACCGCCCGCGCCATGCCGTTCAAGGAAGAGCCTGCTTCTTATAAAGAAGCGCTGGAAGCCGTCGACGAGCGCTGGGGCGACCCCGCGTATTGGCAGGCGATCCGTCGCAACACCTCAAGCTTCACCCCCTATTACCTGCTAGCCGCTGTCGACCATCGTATCGATGACCTCGGCGAAGTGGCGCCGGCCACGCCCGATCAGGCGATTTACATCGACATCTTTGCCCGTACCTTCTGGATGGGCCTGGTGATCACCGTGATCTGCCTGCTGCTGGCGTATCCACTGGCTTACCTGCTGGCCAATCTGCCTGCGCGGCAGAGCAACCTGCTGATGATTCTGGTTTTGCTGCCGTTCTGGACGTCGATCCTGGTGCGCGTCGCCGCCTGGATCGTGTTGCTGCAATCGAGCGGCCTGATCAACGGCGCGCTGATGGCCATGGGCATCATCGATAAACCGCTGGAGCTGGTGTTCAACCGGGTCGGCGTTTATATCTCGATGGTGCACATCATGCTGCCGTTCATGATCCTGCCCATCTACAGCGTGATGAAGGGCATCTCGCCGACGTACATGCGCGCGGCGATCTCGCTGGGCTGCAACCCGTTCGCCAGTTTCTGGCGCGTGTACTTCCCGCAGACCTACGCCGGTGTGGGCGCGGGCTGTCTGTTGGTGTTCATCCTTGCCATCGGCTACTACATCACCCCGGCGCTGCTCGGCAGCCCGAACGATCAGATGGTCAGTTATTTCGTGGCGTTCTACACCAACACGAGCATCAACTGGGGAATGGCGACGGCGCTCGGCGGATTGCTGCTGCTGGCCACCGTTGTGCTGTACCTGATTTATAACTGGCTGGTCGGCGCCAGCCGTCTGCGTCTGAGCTGAGGAAAACGACCATGTTGAGCCCTTATTCCTCACCTATCGAGCGTGTCTGGCATTACACGCTGCGCACCCTATGCGGGTTGATTCTGCTGTTTCTGGTGCTGCCCGTGCTGGTCATTGTCCCGCTCTCGTTCAACTCCGGCAGCTTTCTGGTCTATCCGCTGCAGGGCTTTTCGCTGCACTGGTATCAGGACTTCTTCGGTTCTGCGGAGTGGATGCGCGCGCTGAAGAACAGCCTGATCGTCGCGCCTGCTGCGACGTTGCTGGCCATGGGTTTCGGGACACTTGCGGCGATCGGTCTGACCCGCAGCAACTTTCCCGGCAAGGCGCTGGTGATGGCGCTGGTGATTTCGCCGATGGTGGTGCCCGTGGTGATTGTCGGGGTGGCGAGCTATCTGTTTTTTGCACCGTTGGGGCTGGGCAACAGCTACATCTCGCTGATTCTGGTGCATGCCGTGTTGGGGGTGCCTTTCGTGATCATCACGGTGTCGGCCACGCTGCAGGGTTTCAATTACAACCTGGTGCGTGCAGCGGCGAGCCTGGGCGCCTCGCCAACCACCGTGTTTCGTCGCGTGACCCTGCCGTTGATTGCACCAGGGGTAATCTCGGGGGCGTTGTTTGCCTTTGCCACCTCGTTCGATGAAGTGGTCGTCACGCTGTTCCTCGCAGGCCCGGGCCAGGCGACCTTGCCCAGGCAGATGTTCAGCGGTATCCGCGAGAACCTCAGCCCGACAATCGCCGCTGCGGCGACCTTGCTTATCGGGTTCTCGGTGGTGCTGTTGCTGGTGCTGGAATGGCTGCGCGGTCGCAGCGAGAAATTGCGCACGGCGGTGGAGTGATCAAAGCCCACCGGAGGAACTGACCGGGACGCGAATTGTAGGACCGGCTTAGCCGGGAAGGCGTCAGGTGCCACGCCGCAAAGTCGATAGCGCATACCGGGATCTCTTCCCGGCTGAAGCCGGTCCCACTAAAAGCAAAGCAGCGCGTTCATCCAGTGAGTCTTGCTGACCACCGCATGCTCTTTGTGGGGCTGGCTTGAGCCGGGAAGGCATCAGGTGCCACGCCGCAAAATCGATAGCGCACACCGGGACCTCTTCCCGGCTGAAGCCGGTCCCACCAAAAGCAGCGCGTTCATCCAGTGAGTCTTGCTGACACACCACATGCTCTTTGTGGGACCGGCTTTAGCCGGGGAAGCATCAGGTGCCACGCCGCAAAATTGATACCCACACAGGAGCCTCTTCCCGGCTGAAGCCGGTCCCACTAAAGCAAAAGCAGCGCGTTCATCCAGTGAGTTTTGCTGAGACACCACATGCTCTTTGTAGGACCGGCTTTAGCCGGGAAGGCGTCAGGCGCAACGCCGCAAAATCGATGGCGCACACAGGGGCCTCTTCCCGGCTGAAGCTGGCCCCACTAAAAGCAAAGCAGCATCCAGTGAGTCTCGCTGACACACCGCATATTCTTTGTGGGACCGGCTTTAGCCGGGAAGGCGTCAGGCGCAACGCCGCAAATTTGATAGCGCACACCTCAGCCTTTCCTACATCACAAAGCTGACGCCTCACGCGAACCGGTCTATGTTTGACTCACCGCATGCCAACCCTGCCTTGTACAAGAGCCGCGTCTCCCAAAACAGCGTAAAGGACGAGCCCGATGAGTATTTCTGCCTTCAAAATCGCCAACAAACTGATCACCGGCCCCGCCGCCATCGAGGCGCTGTCAGCCGAACTGAGCCGGCTCAACGTCCAAAACCCGCTGATTGTCACCGACGCGATACTGGTCCAGTCCGGGACGGTCGATCTGGCGCTGGCGCAATTGGGCGGTCGTCGTTATGGCCTGTTTGATCAGGTCAAACCCGAGCCCGAGATCGCTATCGTCGAGGACTGCACCCGCGCCTACCGGGACGGCGGTCACGATGGGCTGATCGGCGTGGGAGGGGGCAGTGCCATCGACATTGCCAAAGGCGTCGCGGCGTTCGCCAACCACGAAGGGCCTCTGGCCGAGTTGTTCGGGGTTGATCAGGTCACACGCAAGGGCCCGCCGCTGATTGCCATCCCGACCACCGCCGGCACCGGTTCGGAAGTCACCAATGTGGCGATTTTTTCGGACAAGCAGGCACAGCTGAAAAAAGGCATCGTCAGTGACTACCTGTTGCCCGACGTCGCGCTGGTCAGCCCGCTGATGACCCTGACCTGTCCGCGCAGCGTGACGGCAGCCAGCGGTGTAGACGCGCTGGTACACGCCATCGAAGCCTACCTTTCAGTGAATGCTTCGCCGATCACCGACGCCATCGCCTTGGGCGCCATCAAGCTGATCGTCAAGGCGCTGCCCAAGGCCTACGCCAATCCGTCGAATGTGCAGGCGCGGGAAGACATGGCCACCGCCAGCCTCATGGCGGGCATGGCGTTCGGCAATGCCGGGGTCGGCGCGGTGCATGCGCTGGCATATCCGTTGGGAGGGCGTTTCAACATTGCTCACGGCGTGAGCAACGCGTTGCTGCTGCCGTATGTGATGGCATGGAACAAGCTCGCCTGCGTCGAACGGATGCGTGACATTGCCGAAGCGATGGGCCTTCGCGTCGCTCACCTCAGCGACAAGGATGCCGCCGACCTGGCGGTTAACGCCATGGCCGACTTGTGCGCAGCGGTGGAAATCCCCTCTGGCCTGCGCAGTTTCAATGTGCCCGAGGACGCTATTCCCGAGATGGCGGAGGAGGCCAGCAAGATCGAGCGCCTGATGCGCAACAACCCCCGGAAACTGACCGCCGCCGACATCGAGAAAATCTACCGCGCGGCGTACTGATCAGCTGTGCCAGGCGCCTCAACCGCAGTGACGCCAGCAACTAGCGGACAGGCACTGGTGCACTTGCATCCGTCCGCGTTCGTTCTTGACGTGTTTGGCGAACCGGTTTCCCACTCGCTAGCGACCCAACGCACGTTTCAACTCTTGGAGTACAATGCGCGCCACCGTGATTTCGCTCAAAAAAGGTGCGTCATGCAGCCCTTCGCTATTGCTCCTTCGATTCTGTCCGCCGATTTCGCCCGTCTGGGCCAGGAAGTCGACAACGTGCTGGCCGCTGGCGCCGACATCGTCCACTTCGATGTCATGGACAACCACTACGTCCCCAACCTGACGATCGGACCGATGGTCTGTGCGGCGTTGCGCAAGTACGGCATCTCGGCGCCCATCGATGTTCACCTGATGGTCAGTCCGGTGGATCGCATCATCGGCGACTTCATCGAAGCCGGCGCCACCTACATCACCTTCCACCCGGAAGCGACCCAGCACATCGACCGCTCTCTGCAATTGATCCGCGAAGGCGGCTGCAAGGCAGGCCTGGTGTTCAACCCGGCGACTCCGCTGAACCTGCTCGAATACGTCATGGACAAGGTCGACATGATCCTGCTCATGAGCGTCAACCCTGGCTTCGGCGGTCAGAAATTCATCCCTGGTACGCTCAACAAGCTGCGCGAGGCCCGCGCACTCATCGACGCGTCCGGTCGCGATATACGTCTGGAAATCGACGGCGGCGTCAACGTCAATAACATCCGCGAAATCGCCGCAGCCGGCGCTGACACCTTCGTCGCGGGCTCGGCTATCTTCAATGCGCCTGATTACCAGGAAGTCATTGCGAAAATGCACGCAGAACTGGCGCTGGCCCGTTGATGAGCGGCTTCGAGCAGCTGTTCCCGGGTCGTCTGCCCAAGCTGATCATGTTCGACCTCGACGGCACACTGGTCGACTCGGTGCCGGACCTGGCAGCAGCTGTGGATAAAACCCTGATTCAGCTCGGCCGCCCCCCTGCGGGCATCGAGCGAGTACGTGACTGGATCGGCAACGGCGTGCGTGTTCTGGTGCGCCGCGCGCTGGCGAACGGCATGGACCACACCGCCGTTGATGAGCAAGACACGGAGGCCGCTCTGGCTATTTTCATGGAGGCCTACAGCGGCAGCCACGCACTCACCAAGGTCTACCCCGGCGTCCGGGAAACCCTGAAGTGGCTGCAGAAGATGGGCGTCGAAATGGCACTGATCACCAACAAGCCGGAGCGCTTTGTTGCGCCCTTGCTGGATGACCTCAAGCTCGGCCGCTTCTTCCGCTGGATCGTGGGTGGCGACACGCTGCCGCAGCAGAAGCCTGATCCGGCGGCGTTGTTCTTCGTGATGAAAATGGCCGGCGTACCGGGTTCGCAGTCGCTGTTCGTGGGCGACTCGCGCAACGACGTGCTGGCGGCCAAGGCGGCCGGCGTCGCGTGCGTGGCATTGAGTTACGGCTACAACCACGGTCGCCCGATCGAGGAAGAGTCACCGGCGCTCGTCATCGATGATTTACGCAAGCTGATTCCGGGCAGTTCTGCCGGTTGCTTAGCGCAGGGCGCTGAGATAACGTTGCCCGAGATCAAGTCCCCCTCCTTTAGAGAATCCATCGTGGTCGTCACTCGCAAACTCTGGATGAAAGTCATCAAGGCCCTGGCCCGCTGGCGTTGGCGCGCCTGACTTGAATCTGGCCGGAGCCCCGGCGCGTTTGCATACCTGACCGTTTCCCCTCAGACCACGAGGCTGATCATGACCCGCGAAGATTTCCTGCGTTTGGCCGCTGAAGGCTACAACCGTATTCCCCTTGCCTACGAAACCCTGGCCGACTTCGACACGCCACTGTCGATCTATCTGAAACTCGCTGATGAACCCAACTCCTACCTGCTCGAATCGGTACAAGGCGGTGAGAAGTGGGGGCGTTATTCGATCATCGGCCTGCCGTGCCGCACCGTCATGCGGGTGCATGACCACACCGTCAGCGTGACCCACGACGGTGTCGAGATCGAACGCCTGGAAGCCGACGACCCGCTGCACTTCGTCGAGACCTTCAAGGCTCGCTACAACGTCCCGACCATTGCCGGACTGCCACGCTTCAACGGCGGCCTGATGGGCTACTTCGGTTATGACTGCGTGCGCTACGTGGAACCGCGTCTGGGCGCTTGCCCGAACCCTGATCCGCTCGGCGTGCCTGACATTCTGCTCATGGTGTCCGATGCCGTGGTGGTGTTCGATAACCTGGCCGGCAAGATGCACGCGATCGTGCTGGTCGATCCGTCCCAGGCTGACGCGTATGAAGGTGGGCTGGCGCGGCTCGAGGCGTTGATGGACAAACTGCGTCAGCCAATCACGCCGCGTCGTGGTCTGGACCTGACCCGTCCCCAGGCGGCCGACCCGGTGTTCCGTTCCAGCTTTACCCAGGCGGACTACGAAAAGGCCGTCGGCACGATCAAGGAATACATCCTCGCCGGCGACTGTATGCAAGTCGTGCCGTCGCAGCGTATGTCCATCGACTTCAAAGCCGCGCCGATTGACCTGTATCGCGCGCTGCGGTGTTTCAACCCCACGCCCTACATGTACTTCTTCAACTTCGGTGACTTCCACGTCGTCGGCAGTTCGCCGGAAGTGCTGGTGCGGGTCGAAGACAACCTGATCACTGTGCGCCCGATTGCTGGCACACGGCCTCGTGGCGCCACCGAAGAGGAAGATTACGCGCTGGAAGTTGACCTCCTGTCCGACGACAAGGAGATTGCCGAGCACTTGATGCTCATCGATCTGGGACGCAACGATACCGGACGCGTCTCGGAAATCGGTTCGGTGAAGCTCACCGAGAAGATGGTCATCGAGCGTTACTCGAATGTCATGCACATTGTGTCCAACGTCACCGGTCAGCTGAAAAGCGGCCTCACGGCGATGGACGCGCTGCGGGCCATCCTGCCGGCGGGCACGTTGTCAGGCGCGCCGAAGATTCGTGCGATGGAGATCATCGATGAGCTGGAGCCGGTCAAGCGCGGTGTGTATGGCGGCGCCGTCGGCTATTTTGCCTGGAACGGCAACATGGACACCGCCATTGCCATCCGCACGGCCGTGATCAAAAACGGCGAACTGCATGTGCAGGCCGGGGGCGGCATCGTCGCCGACTCAGTGCCGGCGCTCGAATGGGAAGAAACCCTCAACAAGCGCCGTGCAATGTTTCGCGCTGTGGCGCTGGCGGAGCAGACGCCCGAGGCTTGATGGTGGGTCTGCACATGAGAACGGCGCCAGGGGCGCCGTTTTTTATGCCGGCCAGAAATCCCGCTGGGGGATGGCTTCAAAAATCCAGACTCACCGCCAGATTCAGCCCTTGCTGGGTCACGTCATCATTCTTGCGCCAGTTATAGCCGGCACGCAGTGTCAGGTCCGGCGCCAGTTTTTGGCTCAGGCCCACACTGGCGCGGTTCAGGCTGCGCTGCGGATCGTACCCCTGTAGATCAAAGCTCACGCCCGGCACGCTGTTCAGCGCAATGGTCACGTCCTGCTGATCCGTATCAAACTCGCGTTCATGGGCCACTTCGCCAAACAGTTGAGTCTGCGGCGTGACGTCGAACTTGCCCTGCAGCCCGGCGCCGAGCCGCTTCGACTTACGCGTCTGGTCGTCATAATTAAGTGCAGTCGCACGGGCGCTGTTCTCCGAGTAGCCGTCAACGTTGACGTGGGAATAATCGGCGCTGACGAAAGGCGAGAAATGCCAGCGGCTGCTTTGCTCGGCCAGATCAAAACCCAGGCGCCCACTGACTGCCCACAAATCACCGTCGGTGTCGCCTTTCTCCGCGCCTTCGCTGATCCCCAAAGCGAATTTTCGCTTGAGGTTGTCGTAGTCGAGTTTTCCGCCCGAAGCCGCCAGGTCTGCCCACCAGTGTTGCGCCTGATACTGCACGAACGCGGTGGCGATGTAGCTGTTGAGTTTGTAGTCCGAATCCTTGGCCCCGGCTTCGAGGGTTTGCCGGTAAGCACCCGCGACCACGCCGGCTCTCCAGTCCTCGGCGAAGCGGTAGCTGCCACCCACAGTGAGGTTGTAGCCGTGACCGTCGCCGCTTGCGGAGTTGCCTTGCGCATCGAAATCCATCTTCTGACCGCCACCAGCGACAATAGCCCGCCATTCACCGACGTTCTGCCAGTTGCCCCAGTCCGCCAGCCACTGACTGCGCAGTTCATCCTGCTGCGCGCGCAACGTGCCGTTGGCCATCTCCGGCAAAAGGGTGATCTCCCACGGGGACGACAGAATCGAATAACCGTAGTCGGCAATCAGGCGCTGGCCGGCAACGGTCGGGTGCACGCCGTCGTTGAACAGCAGTTTGGTCGGGTCCGGCGTGAGGCCGCCGATCCCGTAAACGCTGTTGGCGGTACAGCTGTTACCGCTGAAACAGGTGCCCACAAGGTTCTGATCGGCGGCCAACCCGTACCGCGCCGGGTCCGTCAAAACGTCACGCACAAGACCCGGCACGTTCAGTGGGATGACCTCGGCATCGATTCGGCCCAGCCGGTTGACCAGTTGCTGGTTGAACACTCCGCTCAGCAACGTCGACGGCACCTGCAGCGGCGTGCCGAACACAGCAGGCGTGCGCCCGATATCAGGCAGCAGCCAGACCATGATGTAACGTGCCCCGGCCTGGGACAGAAATTGTGCGCCGTCGGCCAGGTTGTTCGCCGCGTTGATGGCCTGTCCCGGGCTCAGCACCCGACCCTGAAGGAAGTCATTGCCACCTCCGGTCAGGTAATAAAGGGCGTTCGGGTCGGCCCGCGAACTGGTTTCAAGCAGATAACCCGGACGCGTCCGGAACACCGTCGTGACACCCGTCGAAGCGTCAGTGTTGGCAATGGTTGACTGAGTGGTGATTGCAGCGAGGATCTGGTCCGTCCTGTCGCCACCCACTGCCCAGTTGTTCCCGTCAGCCAAACCTTGCGCTGCGCGTACAGGGGAGGTCGATGCCTGTAAATCAGCGGGCGCTACGCCAAGCCTTGCACCCAGTAATGTCGATGAATTCAGGCCGAATGCCTCACCGCTGCCGTTCAGATACGTCGGACCGGTGCGGTTGGTGAAGCGCAAGGTGGCGCCGGGTGGTCCGCCCGCATCGGGGAACTGCCCGGCATCGGCCAGGCTGTCACCGAACACGATCATCGTTGAATAGGGCGAGGAGGCGGCCAGCGCGGAAGAACAGGCGAGCGAGAGCAGACAGGCCGCGAACGGCCAGCGCAGTGTGGCATTGAGCATGGGGAGATCCCTTATTGTTTTCTGTGCTGTACGAGAAGGTAGCAGCCGCGACACAAATCACCCACGATCCCGTGGCATTCACGGCAAATATTCTGTACCGACTTCCATGCTGCGATCTGCACCTTGCGGGCGTTCAAATCCTGCCGGTCGGCCGCTGGGCCGCGCCATCCGGGCACTGCGATATTGCGCGCCCTGCGGCGGTACGCTACTGTGCCGCTACGTATGAACGAGACCTTTCCTGTGTCGATTGTCAGCAGCTTCTTGATGCGCGTTATCAAGGGCCACGCCCGTTGGCGTTGGCGCGCCTGACTATTTCCCCCGCCGGCCCCGCCGGATCTGTATTGATATGCCTTCTGATGCCTCGGTTTTGCAGTGTCTCGCCGGAACCCGTCCTGCGACCCCTCTGCGTGCAACTGCGGCCAGAACCCGGAAGGCCACGTTAGAAGTCAGTAATTCAAAAGGTTAAGCACCATGCTGCTGATGATCGATAACTACGACTCCTTCACCTACAACGTCGTGCAGTATCTGGGCGAGCTGGGCGCCGACGTCAAAGTGATTCGCAACGACGAAATGACCGTCGCTGAAATCGAAGCCCTTAACCCCGAGCGCATTGTTGTTTCCCCCGGCCCCTGCACCCCGAACGAAGCGGGCGTCTCCATTGACGTCATCAAACACTTCGCCGGCAAGCTGCCCGTGCTGGGCGTCTGCCTGGGTCATCAGTCGATTGGCCAGGCGTTCGGCGGTGATGTGGTGCGCGCGCGGGAGGTCATGCATGGCAAGACCAGCGACCTGATCCATGAAGACAAAGGCGTGTTCGAAGGGCTCAAGCATCCGTTGACGGTAACGCGCTATCACTCGCTGGTGGTCAAGCGCGAGACTCTGCCGGACTGCCTCGAACTGACCGCTTGGACCCAGCGCGACGATGGCTCGGTCGATGAAATCATGGGCCTGCGCCACAAAACCCTGAACGTGGAGGGCGTGCAGTTTCACCCTGAGTCGATTCTTTCCGAGCAGGGCCACGAGCTGTTCGCCAACTTCCTCAAGCAGACCGGCGGTACCCGTCAGGGTTAAGGGCACTTCGATATGGCAATGGATATCAAAACCGCGCTCGGCCGGGTTGTGAATCAACTGGACCTGAGCACCGACGAAATGCGCGACGTCATGCGCGAGATCATGACCGGCCAGTGCACTCAGGCCCAGATTGGCGCGTTCCTGATGGGCATGCGCATGAAGAGCGAGAGCATTGACGAGATCGTCGGCGCCGTGTCGGTCATGCGTGAGCTGGCCGATCAAGTCCAACTCAAGACCCTCGACGGGGTGGTCGACATCGTCGGCACTGGCGGGGATGGCGCGAACATCTTCAACGTATCCACGGCTGCAGCGTTCGTGATCGCCGCCGCGGGTTGCACGGTCGCCAAGCACGGCAATCGCGCCGTCTCCGGCAAGAGTGGCAGCGCCGATTTACTGGAAGCCGCGGGCGTCTACCTGAACCTGACTCCGGTGCAAGTAGCGCGCTGCATCGACAGCGTCGGCATCGGTTTCATGTTCGCGCAGACCCATCATGGCGCCATGAAGCACGCTGCCGGGCCGCGCAAAGAGTTGGGCCTGCGGACCCTGTTCAACATGCTCGGCCCACTGACCAACCCGGCCGGCGTCAAGCACCAGGTCGTCGGCGTCTTCAGCCAGGCGTTGTGCCGACCACTGGCCGAGGTCCTGCTGCGCATGGGCAGTAAACATGTGCTGGTGGTGCATTCTCAGGACGGTCTGGACGAATTCAGCATCGCTGCGCCGACGTTTGTCGCGGAGCTCAGAAACGGCGAAGTGACCGAATACTGGGTGCAGCCCGAAGATCTGGGCATGAAGAGCCAGAGCCTGTTCGGCCTGGTGGTCGACAGCCCGGCGCAGTCGCTGGAATTGATACGTGACGCGCTGGGTCGGCGCAAAACCGAGCACGGCCAGAAAGCCGCCGAAATGATCGTGCTGAACGCCGGCGCCGCGCTTTACGCCGCTGACCATGCTTCGTCATTGAAAGAAGGCGTGGCGCTGGCGCACGACGCCTTGCATACGGGTCTGGCCCGCGAAAAGCTGGAAGAACTGGGTGCCTTTACCGCGGTATTCAAGCAGGAGAATGAAGAATGAGCGTACCGACGGTATTGGAAAAGATTCTGGCCCGAAAGGCCGAGGAAGTCGCGGCACGCCGCGCCAGCGTCAGCTTCTCCGAATTGGAAACGCTGGCCGCAGCCGCCGATGCGCCGCGTGGGTTCGCCAAAGCGCTGATCGCCCAGGCCAAGCGCAAGCAGCCGGCCGTCATTGCAGAGATAAAGAAGGCCTCCCCCAGCAAGGGCGTGATCCGGGAGCATTTCGAGCCAGCAGAGATCGCCAGGAGTTATGAAGCGGGCGGGGCTACCTGCCTCTCTGTGCTGACGGATATCGATTTCTTTCAGGGCGCGGATGAGTATTTGAAGCAGGCCCGAGCGGCGACAACGCTGCCGGTGATCCGCAAGGACTTCATGATTGATCCGTATCAGATCGTCGAAGCGCGGGCCCTGGGCGCCGACTGCATCCTGTTGATCGTGTCCGCGCTGGACGACGTGAAAATGGCCGAGCTGGCGTCTGTCGCTAAGAGTGTTGGCCTGGATGTGCTGGTCGAAGTCCACGATGGCGACGAACTGGAGCGGGCACTGAAAACCCTCGACACGCCGCTGGTCGGCGTCAACAACCGTAACCTGCACACGTTCGAAGTCAGCCTGGAAACCACGCTTGACCTGCTGCCACGGATTCCGCGTGATCGCCTTGTCGTCACCGAAAGCGGTATTTTCCACCGCGCCGATGTCGAGCTCATGGAAATCAGCGACGTCTATTCCTTCCTGGTGGGCGAGGCGTTCATGCGCGCCGAGAAGCCTGGCGTGGAATTGCAGCGGTTATTCTTCCCGGAGAAAGGCACGGCGATCAAATCAAGTGGACTGGACTGATACATCGCTCTAGCAAAGAAAGCCATCACCACTCGCTTCAGGAGGCAGCATGACCCTTCAGCTCTTGGAAACCTGCGTTGAAGCAGGCCTCAAGGCCGAGCAAGACTTGCTCGCGTCGGTGTGTGATGGCCACGCCGACATTGGCCTGCTGTTCTGGCGTCCTGCGGACCGCGCGTTGGTCATGCCGCGCCGCTTGAGCCGTCTTCCCGGTTTCAGTGAAGCCAGCGAAACGCTGGCCGACAGCGGCTGGCCCGTGCTATTGCGTGAAAGCGGCGGCGAACCCGTGCCGCAGTCGCCCGCGACCGTCAACTTGGCGCTGGTGTATGTGCAGCCCGATACCGATCTGGATCGTGACCGCATCGAAAACGCTTACCTGCGCCTGTGTCAGCCGATACTCGACACGCTGAGTGAGCTGGGCGGCGCCGCATCGCTGGGCGAAGTGGCCGGTGCTTTTTGCGACGGCCGCTTCAACGTCAACCTCAACGCTCGCAAGATGGTGGGGACCGCGCAGCGCTGGCGCCAGAGTCGGGGCGGCAAACGGCCGGTGGTGCTGGCGCATGCCGCGATGCTGCTGGATGACGAGCGGGTCGACATGGTTAATGCGGTCAATCGCTTCAATGAGACGTGCGAACTGGAGCAGCGCTGTGATGCGCAGAGTCATATCGCTTTACACGAGCTGTTCGAAGCGCCGGACTTCCTGGACCGTCTGAGCGAACGGTATAAAAGGATCCTCGCCGGGATCTGATTGACCTGCAGGTAACGGTCACCCTGTTAACGGGTGCCGAACACCACCATGGTTTTGCCCCGGACATGTACCAGGTTCTGCTCTTCCAGCGCCTTGAGCACACGACCGACCATCTCCCTTGAACACCCCACGATACGGCCAATCTCCTGGCGCGTGATCTTGATCTGCATGCCATCGGGATGGGTCATCGCGTCGGGCTGTTTGCACAGATCGAGCAGGCTCCGGGCGACGCGCCCGGTCACGTCCAGAAACGCCAGATCGCCGACCTTGCGCGTGGTGTTACGCAGCCGTTCGGCGATCTGCGCTCCGATGGCGAACATCAATTCAGGATCATGCTGGGCGAGCTCGCGGAATTTGGCGTAGCTGATCTCCGCCACTTCACATTCGGTTTTGGCACGCACCCAGGCGCTCCGCTCCGCGCCGGCGGGCGCTTGCTGAAATAGACCCAGTTCGCCGAAAAAGTCGCCGCTGTTGAGGTAGGCGACGATCATCTCGCGGCCTTCGTTGTCTTCGATCAGGATCGTTACCGAGCCTTTGATAATCAGGTACAGCGAGTCCGATTGTTCGCCTGCGCAGAGGATGTTGCTCTTTGCCGGGCATCGCCGCCGTTGAGCATGGGGCAGCAGTTTGTCTGCAATTTTCATCTTGTTCGGAGGCGGCGCGGCGAGCATGGCTGTATCCCGTAAAAAACTGCGCCCTGAGGCATTCTTAGAGGTATCGGCAGTATTTCCGATTTGACGCAGCTCCTCACCGGCAAATATCCATTTTTTCAGATATTTCCTACATTTCGTTCGTTCAAGGGCCCTTCGAGTCCACTCAAGCACGATGAGGCCCTGTGCTAAGCTGGCCGCCATTTTTCAAGCATTGGAGTCCTGATGATGAAAGCGCGTATTCAATGGGCCGGTGAGTCGATGTTCCTTGGCGAGTCCGGGAGCGGCCACGTGGTTGTGATGGACGGTCCGCCGGAAAGCGGCGGCCGCAATCTGGGTGTCCGTCCGATGGAAATGGTGCTGATTGGCCTGGGTGGCTGCAGCAACTACGACGTGGTCAGCATCCTCAAGAAGGCCCGTCAGCCCATCGAAAGCTGCGAGGCGTTTCTGGAAGCCGAGCGCGCCAGCGAAGACCCCAAAGTGTTCACCAGGATTCACCTGCATTTCGTGGTTAAAGGCCGCGGTTTGAAAGAGACCCAGGTCAAGCGTGCGATCGAGCTGTCGGCCGAGAAATATTGCTCGGCGTCGATCATGCTGGGTAACGCGGGCATCGAGATCACCCACGACTACGAGATCATCGAACTGGGCTGAGCAACGCTCAATTTTCATAAAAGCGGTGCAGGCTATGGCATGCGACTTCTGACGTCTGCATAATGCGCCCCTTTTTCAGGGCGCGACCGCCGGACACCCGGCTCGCCTCCGACCAGACAACCAAAATCGCCAACGCGAAGAGGTGTTAACCGTCCTACGCAGCTGAGCCGGGCTCAGTTGACGGGCATGCTTGATCACGCGGCCAGCGCCGCACCCATATAGAGAGTTTTTAACGGTGAAAAGCAAACTCAAGCTCCACGGGTTCAATAACCTGACCAAGACCTTGAGCTTCAACATCTATGACATCTGCTATGCGGAAACCCCGCAGGACCAGCAGGCCTACGTCGAGTACATCAACAGTGTGTACGACGCTGAACGCCTGACGCGGATTCTTACTGATGTCGTCGATATCATTGGCGCGAACATCCTGAACATCGCGCGTCAGGATTACGATCCACAGGGCGCCAGTGTGACCATTCTCATCTCCGAGCAGCCGGTCACTCCGACCGACAGCCAGATCGAAGAATCGCCGGGTCCACTGCCTGAGACTATCCTCGCGCACCTGGACAAGAGCCACATCACGGTTCACACCTACCCTGAAATTCACCCCGTTGACGGCATCGCCACCTTCCGTGTGGACATCGACGTGTCGACCTGCGGCGTGATCTCGCCGTTGAAAGCGCTCAACTACCTGATTCACAAGTTCGAGTCCGACATTGTGACCGTCGATTACCGCGTGCGCGGTTTCACTCGTGACGTCGAAGGCAAGAAGCACTTCATCGACCACGAGATCAACTCGATCCAGAATTACCTTTCCGACGACACGCGCGACAGCTACCAGATGACTGACGTGAACGTGTACCAGGAAAACCTGTTCCACACCAAAATGCTGCTCAAGCAGTTCGAACTGGACAACTACCTGTTCGGCGACGCCACCAGCAACCTCTCCGCCGAGCAGCGCGAGCAGGTGACGGGGCGCGTGAAGCACGAAATGCTCGAAATCTTCTACGGTCGCAACATGCCGGTGTGAGGTTTCAGCGGTACAAAAAAGGCGCCTTCGAAGGCGCCTTTTTAATTTCCGGCTTTAGCGGTTCCCTGTCTGGGTGGCGGAAACAAGGAGGCCGCAAATCCGATCAGATCCGGTAGGTGGTCTTGGTCATGACCTTGGCGATCAAGCTCATGCCAAACTTGACCGGAGCCGGGAAGCGGAACCCGCCTGCTTCGATTGCGCTTTCGGCGTGTTGCTCCTCGTCGGCGCGCATCTGTTTGAGGATTGCCCGGGACTTCTCGTCCTCGACAGGCAATTGCTCCAGATGCTCATTCAGGTGTTTGCACACCTGATCTTCCGTCGCGGCAACGAAGCCCAGGCTGATCCGGTCGCTGATCAGACCCGCGACCGCGCCAATGCCAAAAGAAGCACCGTAGAACAGCGGATTGAGCACGCTGGTGTGGCTGCCCAGTTGATGAATGCGCTGCTCGCACCACACCAGATGGTCGATCTCTTCTTCGGCGGCATGCTCCATGGCTTTGCGCACCCGGGGCAGTTTCGCGGTGAGCGCCTGTCCCTGGTACAGCGCCTGGGCGCACACTTCGCCGGTATGGTTGATGCGCATGAGCCCGACGACATGTCGGGTGTCGGCCTCATTCATCTTGACGTCAGGTTGAACAATGGCAGGCGATGGACGGCTTGCGTGCGCGCTGACGGGCAGCAGCGTCTTCATCGCAGCGTCGGCCTGAAGCAAAAAACGGTCGATAGGGGAATAGTGACGTTCGGTAGCCATGGGCGCCTCCGGGTAAATCCACGGTGGGCAGTCTACCTCAAACGGACTAACCGGGCGTGTCCGGCGTCAGCCCGCCGAGGCGTGGGCACGCACCCGGCAGGGATGGCGCAGGTGGCGATGACTCAGCCCGGCGGCCAGTTCATCTGGCGCTGACCCAGCACATGCATGTGAATGTGATAGACGGTCTGCCCGCCTTTCTCGTTGGTGTTCATGACCACGCGGAAGCCGTCCTCGCAACCCAGCTCTTTCGCCAGACGTTGGGCAGTGAAGAGGATGTGGCCCAGCAGGCCCTTGTCTTCTTCAGTCACGTCGTTGAGGGTCGCAATGGGCTTTTTCGGGATAACCAGAAAATGCACCGGTGCCTGTGGGGCGATATCGTGGAAGGCCAGCACTTGATCATCTTCGTAGATGATCTTGGCCGGAATTTCCCGGTTGATGATCTTGGTGAACAAAGTATCCACAGCCTTCTTGCTCCGTTTTGAGGGGATGAAGGCAGTGTACTGAGCGTCTCGGGTCCCGCCCAGACGTTTGTTGTGATGTGCCGCTTCAGACTGACGTGCGAGATTTCAGCAGCGAGCCCCAAAGCTTTCGCGTCATCCAGCGCCCGGCAAAACGAGGAAGGCGGGTCAGCAGCCTGTTGCGCCAACCGGGAATGATCACCGCACGGTTCTTGTCCAGTGCGCGAACCGTATACAGCGCGACTTCTTCAGCAGTCATGTGCTTGTCGTGGGTGAACTTACCGGCGTCCAGCTGTGCCGTGCGAAAAAACGCGGTACGCGTGGGGCCCGGGCACAACACCGAAATCTTCACGCCGGTTTTGTGCAGCTCCTCGCGAAGCCCTTCCGAAAAGTGCAATACGTACGCTTTGCTCGCCGCGTAAGTGCTCATCCACGGCCCGGGCTGAAAGCCCATGATCGACGCAACGTTGAGGATCTGACCGCCGCCCTGCACGGCCATCAGATTGCCAACGGTGTGACAGAGACGGGTCAGCGCCAGCACATTCAGGTCGAGCAAGTCCTGCTCTTGCGCCCACTCCTGAGCCAGGAATGGCCCGCTGTTGCCGATGCCGGCGCAGTTGACCAGCAAATCGATATTTCGTGTGCCTTCCTCGAGTTCAAGCAGAAAGCCGGAGAGGCGCAGTGGCTCGCCCAGGTCGCAGGCGCGAAACAGGACCTCGACACCAAACCGTTGGGTGAACTCTATCGCTATGCTCTCGAGCATTTCCCGGTGCCGGGCCACCAGAATGAGGTTGCGACCCCGACGTGCGAGGGCTTCGGCCATCGCCAGGCCAATACCGCTGGATGCACCTGTGACCATGGCGTAACGGGTCATGCAATTCTCCGGTGTTTGCAGCTCGTATTAAGACAGCGTCCTTGCTGCCAGATAGTTATTGGTCGTCGTTGCTGTCGGACGAGTCACCAATATCGACAGGATCAGCAGGAACGGTCAGCTGTTCCGTGTCATTGGAGTCATCGTCGTAAGGCAGCGCTTGCTCGTATTCGCTGGTGGTGGCTTCGACCTGTTCCTGAACGGTTTCCAGGCCGCCCATCATCGCGGCGACAAAGACCAGCGCTAGCACCGCGAGCCAAAGCACGGCGAGGACTTTGACGCGCGGCGTGTTGCCGGGCGGTGGCGGTCCGTACCGATTAGGGCCCGTATTGCCAGGAACGGCCATCATCAGTATCGGAAAGAAGCTGCCCACCACGGGCACCAGATTCAACAACAGCAACCACGCTGACCAACCCGCGTCATGCAAACGCTGGGCGCCGATCTGGATACTGACGACGACAAACGCGACGAGGGCAACGGCCCCCAGCAGCCCGCCTGCGACCAAGGAAACGCTGAGAACGCCGACGCACAACCCCCCGGCCAGCATGCCAACGGCGACCAGCGCCAGGCTCCACGCCAGGTAGCGCAGACGGCCAATCCGGCCCTGCACGGAAAACACCTTCAAATCACCAACCGCGGGCCCGTCCTGGGCAACCGGCGCCCGCGGCGGTGCATAGGGCGATGCCTCGGGGTCGAAAGCCGGGCCCTGGGGAGCGTCTTCGACCACTTCTTCAAGACTTAATGATACGGGCTGCTCAGGCTCGATACGACCCTCGGCACCCGCATCGTTGAGCGCCGCAAGATAGCGTTGCGCATCGTCACGCGTCAGGCTGCGCTTGATGGTCACGGGGTTGCCGGTGAAGAGGCGATCGATACCGGGAAGGTCAGTCTTGAACAGCTGCGCCAGGTTCTGACGCGCTGTTTCCGGCTCAACACCCGTTCGCAGTTGTCCCTCGAAAACGATCTTGAATTGCTCTGCCATGCTGGCTTCCTTGTCTTGAGTTCATACGATGTGAGCAAACGCGTCAGAACGGTTTGACGACAACCAAAATGACCACGGCCAGCAGGATCAACACGGGTATCTCGTTGAACCAGCGATAGAACACATGGCTGCGTCCTGGCTCGCCACGCGCGAAGCGTTTGACCTGGGCGCCGCACACATGGTGATAGCCAATCAGCAAGACAACGAGGGTGAGCTTGGCATGCAGCCAGCCTTGCTGGAGGAACCCCGGCGCAAGGACGATCAGCCAGATACCGAAGACAAGGGTGGCGATCATCGCCGGCATCATGATGCCCCGGTACAACTTGCGCTCCATGGTACAGAAACGCTCGCGGCTCACGGAGTCTTCGCTCATGGCGTGGTAGACAAACAATCGGGGCAGATAGAACAGAGCAGCGAACCAGCACACCATCGCAACGATATGCAGCGCTTTAATCCAGAGATAGAGCATTTTGGTTTGTTTCCAGGGACACGGTGCCAAATAGTAGTGGCTTCGGCGCCCGTACGTCACGTTCGCGGTTGTCCCCATGGCAATCGACCCATATGATCAGCGGCTTTCCACTGGTTTCGTTGAGGGGCAGGTTATGGTCAAGGTCGGTATCGTCGGCGGCACGGGTTACACCGGCGTCGAGTTGCTGCGTCTTCTGGCGCAACACCCGGAGGCTGATGTGGTCGCGATCACCTCGCGCTCCGAGGCAGGTCTGCCTGTCGCTGACATGTATCCCAACCTGCGCGGTCACTATGATGGCCTGGCGTTCAGCGTGCCTGACGTCAAAGTCCTCGGCGCCTGTGACGTGGTGTTCTTCGCCACTCCCCACGGTGTGGCGCATGCGCTGGCAGGCGAGTTACTCGCTGCGGGAACCAAGGTCATCGACCTGTCCGCCGACTTCCGTCTGCAAGACCCGGTTGAATGGGCCAAGTGGTACAGCCAGCCCCACGGCGCGCCGCAATTGCTCGACGAGGCGGTGTACGGCCTGCCGGAAGTCAACCGCGAGCGCATCAAGAGCGCGCGTCTGATTGCGGTGCCGGGCTGCTATCCGACCGCGACTCAGCTGGGTTTTCTGCCACTGCTCGAAGCGGGACTCGCTGATCCGTTGCGCCTGATTGCCGACTGCAAATCGGGTGTCAGTGGCGCGGGTCGTGGGGCCAGTGTGGGCTCGCTGTATTCGGAGACCAGCGAGAGCTTCAAGGCTTACGCGGTGAAAGGGCATCGCCACCTTCCCGAAATCAGCCAAGGCCTGCGCATCGCGGCGGGCGGCGACGTCGGGCTGACGTTCGTTCCTCACCTGACGCCGATGATCCGTGGCATCCACGCGACTTTGTACTCGACCGTCGTCGACAGGTCTGTGGACCTGCAGGCTTTGTTTGAAAAACGCTACGCCAACGAGCCTTTTGTTGACGTGATGCCAGCCGGAAGCCATCCGGAGACCCGCAGCGTACGCGGGGCGAACGTGTGCCGCATGGCGGTGCATCGCCCGCAGGATGGCGATCTGGTGGTAGTGTTGTCGGTCATCGACAACCTGGTCAAGGGCGCTTCGGGCCAAGCCGTTCAGAACATGAACATCATGTTTGGCCTGGATGAGCGTCTGGGTCTTTCCCACGGGGGGATGTTGCCGTAACAGCAGCTTCAAGCTTCAAGCTTCAAGCTTCAAGCGACAAGCCTGAATTGGATCGCCGATAGCCGGCTGTTTCTTGCAGCTTATCGCTTGCAGCTTGTGGCTGCCCTCAGAATAGTTGACCATTTTTCTAGGAGAAGCGGATAATGCGCGTCATTACGCATTATGACGGCTTAGCGCCGGGAGATTTTGAGCATGAGCGTTGAATCCTTCACCCCTGTGGCTTTGGAATTCACCCACGGTGCCGCGCACAAGGTGAAAACTCTGGTCGATGAAGAGGGCAATGACCGCCTGAAGCTGCGCGTCTTCGTGACCGGTGGCGGCTGTTCCGGTTTCCAGTACGGCTTCACCTTCGATGAAGACGTGGCCGAAGATGACACCATCGTCGAGCGCGAGGGTGTCAGCCTGGTGGTTGACCCCATGAGCTTTCAGTACCTGGCGGGTGCGGAAGTGGATTATCAGGAGGGTCTGGAAGGCTCTCGCTTCGTGATCAAGAACCCTAACGCCGCGACTACTTGCGGCTGTGGTTCCTCGTTCTCGATCTGATCCAGCCGCTGTACGTAAAAACGCTACACATAAAAACGCCGCGCATCTGCGCGGCGTTTTGCATGGCGAGCCTTACGCTTCAGGCCGGGTAAATTGCACCCAGAACACGCAGCCCTTTGGCACCCGTCACGCTCGGACGGTTGGCCGGCACGCTTTCCAGCGCGCAGTGCGCAAGCCAGGCGAACGCCATTGCTTCGACCCAATCAGGGTCAACGCCAAACTCGGCAGTGCTCGTGACCTTCGTAGCAGGCAGCAGCGCCGCCAGTCGGTCCATCAGCGCCTTGTTGTGGGCGCCGCCGCCGCAGACCAGTAACTCTTTGGTCTGAGCCTGTGCTGATTGCAGTGACTCGGTAATGCTCAATGCAGTGACTTCCAGCAGCGTCGCCTGCACATCTTCGGGTCTCAGCGTCGGCATCTGAAACAAATGATGGTGGACCCAGCCGAGGTTGAACACTTCACGACCTGTGCTTTTCGGGCCTTTGGTCTGGAAGAACTGATCGCTGAGCATGGATTTCAACAACAATTCATTGACCGTCCCGCTCGCTCCCCACGCACCGTCACGGTCGTAGCTTGCGCCGCGCTGCGCTTGAATCCAGGCGTCCAGCAACACGTTGCCCGGACCCGAGTCGAAGCCAGACACCGGTTTGTCGATCTCGATCAGGCTGAGGTTACTGAATCCGCCTACGTTGAGCACCGCACGGTGGTCCTTGTTGTCGTCAAACAACGCTTCGTGGAAGGCGGGGACCAGCGGCGCACCCTGGCCACCCGCAGCGATATCGCGCTTGCGGAAGTCGCTCACCACGGTGATGCCTGTCAACTCGGCGAGCAGGGCAGGGTTGCCAATCTGAATGGTGAAGCCTCGGGCGGGTTCATGGCGGATCGTCTGGCCATGGCTGCCGATGGCTCGGATTTCACCGGCAGATACATTCTGCTGGTTCAACAGCGCCAGCACACCCTGAGCGGCCAAATGGACCCATTTCTGCTCGGCGATACCGGCACGGGCCAGCTCGTCCACGCCGCTGGCGCAGAGCCCCAGCAATTCAGCGCGCAAATCATCGGGCATCGGAATGTAGTAGGTGCCGAGCAAACGTGGTCGGTCATCCTGTTCTACCAGCGCGAAGTCGAGTCCATCCAGACTGCTTCCGGACATTACACCTACATATAAAGTCATGGGTCAGCGCTTACTCGAGGCCAGCATGGTGGCCTTTTCCTGGTCCATACGAGCCATCAGAGGTTGGCTCTCCTGCATGAACCGCTGTTTTTCGGACTTGGCGATCGGGTCAGCCATCGGCAGCTTCTGCCCCAACGGATCGACATGAACGCCGTTTACCTGAAACTCGTAATGAACATGAGGACCTGTGGACAGGCCGGTGGTTCCAATATAGCCAATGACCTGACCCTGCTTGACGCTGGATCCGGACTGAATGCCCTTGGCGAAGCCTTGCATGTGGCCATACAACGTACGGTAGGTTTCGCCGTGCTGGATGATCACGGTATTACCGTACCCTCCACGTCGACCGGCAAGAATGACTTTGCCATCGCCGGTCGCTTTGATTGGCGTGCCACGGGGTGCAGCGTAGTCGATGCCTTGGTGTGCGCGAATCTTGTTCAGGATCGGGTGCTTGCGACCCGATGAGAACAGCGAGCTGATGCGTGCAAACTCCACCGGCGTACGTATGAACGCTTTGCGCATGCTGTTGCCATCGGCGGTGTAGTAGTTGGTGTTGCCCTGCTTGTTCGTGTAACGGACGGCGGTATAAGTCTTGCCTCGGTTGACGAAGCGCGCCGACAGGATATTGCCGGTACTGACCGTCTTGCCGTTGACTACTTTCTGCTCGTAGATCACGTCGAATTCATCACCCTTGCGGATATCCTGAGTGAAGTCCACGTCGTAGCCAAAGATGTTCGCCATTTCCATGGTCATGGTGTGGCTGAGGCCTGCACGCTGCGCTGATTGCGACAAAGAGTTATTGATCATGCCGTGAACGTAGGCCGTGCGGACATTGGGTTTGGTCAGGTCCCGAGTGAACGTGTAGCCCTTATCAGTTCGGGACAAGCTGATGCTCTCAGTGTCGCTCAGCTTGCTGTGCAGCTGCTTGAGATTGCCTTCGGGTGACAGTTCGAACTGCAGAACCTGACCGTTTTTCAGCTGGCTGAACTGCTTGGCCTGTTTGTCGCTGGCAATAACGTCATGCACCGCGGTGGCAGGCAAACCGACTTTGCCGAACAGCGTTGAGAGGGTGTCGCCCTTTGACACGACAACTTCCCTGTGAGTCGGGCCCTTCGCGGTAGCTACCTCTTTGGGCGCCATCTTGGTTTCGGTAGGGGTCTTCGCTGTTTCTGCGGGCTCGTCCGCATCACCTTCAATCTGGGCGAAGGGAGAATCGACGGGAGCTTCTGTGGCTTGAGTCTGTTGTTGAACGTCTTGTTCTTGCTCGATCTGGTCAGCAGGTGTGTCCAGTTCAAGCGCAAGGTTTGTTCGTTTGGCTTCGACATCGCTGGATGGAAAGACGAGGAGAGCCAGGCTAAGCAGTGCGGCGATACCGCTGGCTGCGAGCAGGTGGCTCTTCGGATAAAGCGGTGGCGCTTTAGGCGGAGTGTCGTTCATAGGTAATTTTGACTTTGAAAAAAGATGAAATGGAAAAGATGAATGACATGATGAAGATGAAATAACTGTATAAAATATAACCAAATCTCGTCTGAGGCAAGCTTGCGATCGGGTCGCTCCGCGATTCGTCCAGCACCTGTTGGCAGAACTTGTATTTGTGCGCTGATCTTGTATGGTTGGTTCCCTTTGAAATAAGGCATTACGGGGCGGTTATGAAGTCGGTTGAAGAGCAGCTGGCGCTGATCAAGCGCGGTGCAGATGAACTCCTGGTCGAGGCCGAGCTGGTCGCAAAGCTCAAGCGTGGGCAGCCACTTCGTATCAAGGCCGGGTTCGACCCAACCGCGCCCGATTTACACCTCGGCCACACGGTGCTTATTAATAAGCTGCGTCAATTCCAGGAGCTTGGGCATCAGGTGATTTTCCTGATCGGCGATTTCACGGGGATGATCGGCGATCCGAGTGGCAAGAGCGCGACCCGGCCTCCGCTGACGCGCGAGCAAGTGCTCGACTACGCAGAGACGTACAAGGCCCAGGTCTTCAAGATTCTGGATCCGGCCAAAACCGAGGTGGCATTCAATTCCACCTGGATGGATCAGTTGAGCCCTGCCGATTTCATCCGGCTCTCTTCCCAGTACACCGTAGCCCGCATGCTGGAGCGCGATGATTTCGACAAGCGCTACAAGTCGAACCAGTCCATCGCCATCCACGAATTCCTTTATCCCCTCGTACAGGGGTATGACTCGGTTGCCTTGCGCGCCGACGTCGAGCTGGGCGGCACCGATCAGAAATTCAACCTGCTGATGGGGCGTGAGCTTCAGCGTGCCTATGGTCAGGAAGCGCAGTGCGTCCTGACCATGCCGTTGCTCGAGGGGTTGGACGGCGTCAAGAAGATGTCCAAGTCCTTGGGTAACTATGTGGGCATTCAGGAAGCGCCCGGCATTATGTACAGCAAGCTGGTTTCCATCCCTGATGCGCTGATGTGGCGTTACTTTGAGCTGCTTAGCTTCCGATCCATGGAAGAGATCGCCACTTTCAAGGCGCAGTGTGAAGCGGGCGCGAATCCACGCGACATCAAGATCAAGCTGGCTGAGGAGATTGTCGCGCGGTTCCATGGTGACGAAGCGGCAGCGTCTGCTCATCGTTCGGCGGGTAACCGTATGAAGGATGGCGAGCTTCCCGAAGATCTCCCGGAGATTGGCTTGGCTGCTACCGAAGACATGCCGATCGCGGCTGTCCTTAATAAGGCGGGGTTGGTAAAGAACTCTGCGGTGGCTCGTGATCTCCTGGCTTCTGGTGGCGTGCGTATAGATGGTGAGGTTGTAGATCGCGGGTTCGTGTTCAAGCTGGGCGCCACCCATGTTTGCCAAGCGGGCAAGAAGGCATTTGGGCGAATTACACTTCGTTCGGAATAAAGTTCAAATAAGTGCTTGACGCCCCTCTGGATCTGTCTATAATTCGCCCCACTTCCGGCGCAGACGAAACGGAAAACTCCTTGATAATCAAAGAGTTGGACGAAGTAAGCAGCGAGGAATGCTTCGATTCAGATGCTTGAATCGAC
>NZ_DASVUM010000130.1:0-40729 GCF_036387035.1 Pseudomonas sp.
AGGAGAAGTGTTCAAGCAGCACGAAGCCGGCTCGGGTCTGGGTCGATGGGCTTCGCTTGTCTTCATCCACGTAACGCAGGTTCTTGCCCTTCATGCACCCGCTGAATTCTCGCCGTTCGATCACTGCTGCCTCGCTTTTGCGTCCTGCCCAAGGAGTCGATAGGGGCTGCCGGGTGCGCCCAGCCTGAGGGCGGCTGAACCGGGTTGGCGTCATTCTAGCGGAACGGCGGGGCCATGGACGGTGAAGCGCTTTCGGGGCGAGACCGCTCAATACGGGGTGGACGAAAGCGAATTGAGGTGATAGATCACGGCCTTATCAGCAGCGATTCGCTGTGCACAGTTTGAAGGATGACCCACCATGCCCATGAGCAGTCCTCGCCTGATCTACCGCGCACCTACCCGGCATGACCTCCCCCGCCTGTTCGCCATCTACAGCGACCCGCAAACTCAGCTGTTCAATCCCTCCGGGCCGATGACCGAAGAGGCCCAGGCCAACGCGTTGCTGGAGCGCTGGATCGGGCACTGGGAAATACACGGTTATGGTTGGTGGGCGATCGCGCGCAGGGAAGAACCCGAGCACATCATTGGCTTCGGCGGCATCGCGCTGCATGATTTTCTCGGCGAACAGCGGCTTAATCTGGGCTATCGATTTGCGGTTGAGGCGTGGGGACAGGGTTTCGCTACAGAGGTGGGCAGAACGGCGCTGGAGCACGGATTTTCCAGCTTGAACCTTGATGAGGTGTATGGGTTCGTTAGACCGGCCAACGTTGCGTCGATTCGGGTGCTGGAAAAGATCGGCATGCAGCGCTGCGGCGACCTTGACGACGTGCCCGGACAGGCGCCGAGTCTGTTGTTCAAAACCGTCGTTGCGCCTTCACCGTGAGCAAATCGAAACAGTCGGTTTAGTGGGTGGACTGCATGGGGCAACTGGCGTCCAGTTCATCCCAGGGGTGGGCCGCTTCGCGGGCATAGCCGCACGTGGGCAAATGCACGAAGGTGGCTTCCCTTTCCGTCTCGCTTTGCCTGGCTTTGCAGGCCCTGCACAACACCGTGTGATCACTTAACCGCCAGTGGCTGTTCCACCGTATAAGATCGTCGGTCACCATCATACTTCCCCTGAACATCACTCACGTAACCAGTTGATCCACGTGGCCGTTCAAGGTTTCGTGGCGGCGACCGGTGGCTGATCGGCGGTCATGCGGTGACGCTGATCGATTCGACGATCGGGGCTTCGGGTGACCCCGGGGTTTACTCAACCTTTACCGATCCTAGACCTGGGTTTACACCGATTTGGTGTTTCATACGTCCATGGCGAACCCACTCTTTCGCCAAAGGAGACACCATGATTTCCAAGATGACCCAAGCCCTGATCCTGTCCGGTCTGCTCGCCAGCGCCGGTGCGGCGTCCGCCAGCGAACGCAACGTGATTGTGCCTGTCATCGCCGGAGCCGCCGTCGGTGCCGTACTCGCTGCCGTCATCAGTCAGTCGAACAATGACCGCCATGATCGCTACCAGGATTACCGCCCGCAACCGCGTTATGCGCCGCGCTATCAGCCTCAGTACCAGCCGGTTGCCTATGTGCCGGTGCGTGAGCGGGTCGAGTACCGCCGCTTCGCGCCACCGCCGCCCCGTGGTTACTACGACGGCGGTTACCGCAGGGGCTTTGACCACGGCCGTGGCAACGACCGCTGGTGATTGCCCATGCGCAGCGCTGACAGCCCTGCCTTGCCGTAAGGGTGGGACCTGTCCTTTCGCGCGGCGCCGCTTTTGCTGCCAAAACTGCTAACGTGTCCGGCCCATACTCGCCATCGCTCACTGACAACACGCAGGGACGGACATGTTCGAATTCATTTACCTGGCAATCCTCATCGGCATGGGCGGCACGGCGCTGCTTGATCTCTGGGCGCTGTTGCTCAAGACAGCGCTGGGTTTACCCACCCCGCCCTGGCACCTTGTCGGCCGCTGGTTCGCCGGGATGCCGACGGGGCGGTTCGTTCACGGCAGTGGCATCGGCAATTCCCCACCCATTGCCAGGGAGCTGGCGATCGGCTGGTTCATGCATTACGCCGTCGGCGTTCTCTTCGCTGCGGCACTGTTGTTCATCTGGGGCGTGCAGTGGGCCCACGCGCCGACCTTTCTGCCGGCGCTGATCGTCGGGCTGGTCACCATCGGCGCTGGCTGGTTCATCCTGCAGCCCGGCATGGGCGTTGGCGTGGCGTGCAACAAGGCGCCTAAGCCGAATGTTGCGCGACTGCAGAATGTCGCCGGGCATGTGGTCTTTGCGATCGGCATGTATGGGACTGCGTTGCTGATCGGCTGATCAAACCCCGTGCGGCCCCCGCGTACAACGGTTTACCCCAAGCGGCGCAGCGCGGTGTGGGGGCGCACCGGGGTAATCGCGCTGAACCTATTGGCCGCGATGCCGTTCTCACTCCTGAACGCTGAACCGTTATGAAGCCCGTTCAACTCGATCAATCAGGAGACCCTCATGACTCAAACGGCCTTGGTCGTCGGCGCCAGCGGCATCGTCGGCAGCGCAACCACTCAACTGCTGCTCGATAACGGTTGGCAAGTGGCCGCCCTCTCCCGCCGCCCTTCGCAAACACCGGGCGTCATCCCCGTCGCGGCAGACCTGCAAGACCCGGCATCGGTCAAGCAGGCCCTCGCGGACCTCAAACCCAGCCACGTTTTCATTACCACCTGGTCACGTCAGGCCACCGAGGCCGAAAACATTCGCGTCAACGCTGCCATGGTGCGCAACGTGCTGGAGGCCTTGAGCCCGGCCAAGAGCGTCCAGCATGTGGCACTGGTCACGGGCTTGAAGCATTACCTCGGCCCGTTCGAAGCCTACGGCAAAGGCACGCTGCCGCAGACGCCGTTCCGCGAGTCTCAGGGGCGGCTGGACATCGAGAACTTTTATTACGCCCAGGAAGATGAAGTGTTCGCCGCCGCCGAACGCGACGGCTTCACCTGGAGCGTGCACCGTCCACACACCGTCACCGGCGTCGCGGTGGGTAATGCGATGAACATGGCGACCACCCTGGCGGTGTATGCGTCGATCTGTAAAGCCACCGGCCGCCCGTTCGTGTTCCCCGGCTCCCGCGTGCAGTGGGACAGCCTCACGGACATCACCGATGCACGGCAACTGGCCAAACAGCAGCTGTGGGCGGCGACCACCCCGGCGGCGGCAAACCAGGCGTTCAATATCACCAACGGCGACGTGTTTCGCTGGAAGTGGATGTGGGGCCAGATCGCCGGGTACTTCGGTCTGCACCCTGCGGCCTTCCCGGAAAAGGTGTCACCGCTGGAAGAGCAAATGGCCAACGACCAGGGCGCATGGGACGACCTCGTGCAGGCTCACGGTTTGAAAGAGGCCGACATCACTCGCCTGATTTCGCCGTGGCACAGCGATGCCGATCTGGGTCGCCCCATCGAAGTGGTGACCGACATGTCGAAGAGCCGGGCCTTGGGCTTCACTGCCTTCCAGGCCAGCGACCAGGCCTTCTTCGACGTGTTCGATACGCTGCGGGCTCAGCGCCTGATTCCTTGATCGGCTGACCCGTACACAAAAAAACGCAGCGATGAGGGTGTTCATCGCTGCGTTTTTTGTTTCCGATCGCTGTGCCGTCAAAGAAAGCCCCTGGGCAAGCACATTCAAGCCTTCTCCAGCGCGTCCTCCTTGTGCATCGCCAGGTGGCCGGTCTTGTCGCTCTTGACCTCGTATTGCGGTGCGTCCGTCGAGGCATGGCGATGGCGGCCCATGAACTCGACCTCTTTGGTGTGCACTTTGGTGACCTTGCCGAGGATGTGCCCGGCTTCGGAATTCCAGCGCACGTGATCACCGACCTTGAATGCATGAGCCATGGCTCTTCTCCTGTTTTCAGGGCTGCCAGAGGGTCTGGCCGCCTTCGAGCTTGCGATCCAGAAAACTCGCCGCACTGATCAGCGCCAGGTGGCTAAGGGCTTGCGGCGTGTTGCCCAAATGATGGCCGTGGGCGTCGAACTCTTCGGCGTACAGGCCCACCGGGTTGGCGTAGCGCAGCAATTGCTCGAACTCCAGGTGAGCCTCTTCCACCCGCCCGGCACGGGCCAGGCATTCGACGTACCAGAACGAACAGGCGACGAACGCACCTTCTTTACCGCCGAGGCCGTCGTGGTAGTCATCGTCATTGCGGTAGCGGTACACCATGCCGTCGCGCACCAGCGCGCCTTCGATGGCGTCCAGGGTTTTGAGCCACTTGGGGTCGCTGGCGCCGACAAACCGCACCAGCGGCATCAGCAGCATCGACGCGTCCAGGTTTTTGCTGCCCTTGTGCTGGACGAAATGGCCAAGGTCGGCGTCCCAGAAGTTCTCCCAGATGTCGTCGTGGATGGCCTGACGCTCCTTGTCCCAGCGCTCGAATGGCGCCGGCAGCGAACGTTTCATCGACAGACGCAGCGCGCGGTCCAGGGCGACCCAGCACATCAGCCGAGAGTGAAGAAAATGCTGGTCCTCGCCGCGCATTTCCCAGATCCCGACATCCTTGTTGCGCCAGGTGCCGCACAGATCGTCGACCAGCCGGGTGACGTTCTTCCAGCCCTCGTGGGAAATGGCCTCGCCGTACTTGTTGGCCAGGTACACCGCGTCGAGCAGTTCGCCGTAGATGTCCAGTTGGGTCTGCTTGTAGGCCTCGTTGCCGATGCGCACCGGCGACGCGCCGCCGTATCCGGCGAGATGATCCAGCGTCTCTTCCGGCAGTTCCTCGCGGCCGTCGAGCGCATAAAGAATGCCCAGCTTGTTGGCGTCCTCACAGCAGTCGCCCATGCGGTCGCGCACCCAGTGCATGAAGGCGTTGGCTTCATCGGTGTAACCCAGGCGCATGAACGCGTACACGGTGAATGACGCGTCGCGAATCCACGTGTAGCGGTAGTCCCAGTTACGCTCGCCGCCCTCTTCTTCCGGCAGCCCGAAAGTCGCCGCCGCGACAATGCCGCCGTGCTTGCGCGAGGTCAGCAGCTTGAGGGCGAGGGCCGAGCGGTTGACCACTTCGCGCCAGCGCCCGCGGTAGTTGGAATGCCGACTCCAGTTCTGCCAGTACTTCACCGTGCTCTTGAGATCGCAATCGCATTGGGTCGCCTTGACCAGCGGATCCTCGGCGCCGCCCAGCATGAACTCGACGACATCGCCCTGTTTCATCTCGAACTCGGCCACCGCGGCCTGGCCTTCAAGCTTCAGTGCGGTGGTCGCCGCCAGACGCAGCGCCGGCTGGCCATCGGCGTCGAACCGCACGTCCTCGCCGTCCATCTGCGCGGTCGTGTCAGCGCGGCTGTAATCGTGCCGCACCCGGCACAGCATGCGCACTGCGGTCTGGCCGTGACGAACATGGATCCGGCGAATCAGGCGCGGCAGGTTGTCGACTTCCGAGGCGATGGGCATCAGGTCAGTGACTTCAACCACCGCGTCTTTGGCAATCCAGCGGGTCATCAGCACATTGGTTTGCGGCAGATACAACTGCTGGCGGCGGGCGTCCGGCAGGATCGGCGCCAGTTGGAAAATCCCGGCGTCAGGCGTGTCCAGCAGCGCGGTGAAAATGCTCGGGCTGTCGAAATCGGGCCAGCAGCAAAAGTCGATGCTGCCGGTGTCGGCGACCAGCGCCGCGCTGCGCATGTCGCCGATGATGCCGTGGTCTTCAATAGCGTTCTGCGGTTCTGGCCGGGTGTGATCGTCCGCCGTCGGCGTGTCTTCAGCCATTATTACGGAACTCCGGGTAAAGGCTCATCCCGCCATCGATGAACAGGGTCGTCCCATGCACATAGTCCGACGCATCCGAGGCCAGCCAGACGATGGCGTTCGCCACATCATCGGCCTCGCCCACCCGGCCGTACGGGATCAGCTCCAGCAGCTTTTTCTCCGCATCGCCGCTGGTGGCCTTGGTGTTGATCGCGGTGCGAATCGCTCCCGGCGCGATGCTGTTGACGCGGATGCGCTGCTCGCCGACTTCCTGGGCAATGCTGCGCATCAGCAGATCGACGCCGCCTTTTGAGGCCGCGTAATTGACATGGCCGGCCCAGGGGATGAGCTGATGCACCGAACTCATGTGGATGATCTTGCCGCGCGCACGCGACACGTCAGGGCGAATGTCCTGTTTGGCGAACTGCCGCAAGGCGGCGCGCGCGCAGAGAAACTGGCCCGTCAGGTTGACGTTGATGACGGTGTTCCAGTCTTTCAGGGTCATCTCGGCGATGGCGGCATCTTTCTGCAGGCCGGAGTTGGCGACGAGGATGTCCAGCCGACCGAACGCCTTCAGCGTCTCGGCAAACAGCTTCTCTACCTCCTCCTCGTTGGACACGTCGGCGCCGACCGCAATGGCCTGGCCCCCGGCATCGATAATGTCTTGCGCGAGCTTTTCTGCGGGTTCGGGTTGCGAGTGGTAGTTGATAACCACCGCCGCGCCGGACGCCGCCAGCCCCTTGGCCGCGCCGGCTCCCAGACCTGAGCTGGCGCCCGTGACGAGCGCGACCTGGCCTTTCAAGGAAATCTGCATGGAATGTCGAGCCTCATGGTGAGCGTTTTAATGCTGACTCACGGGGTTCTGCCGAAGTTCATCGGGATACCTGGATTGGAGGGTTCATTGGAATGCGGTGTGCAGATATGAAACCGACAGGACAAGTTCTCTAAAACCTTTAATGAGGAACGGTTTGTAAGGGAAGTCCCCTCGGCGAACCCGATCCCGCCTACGCCACGCCCAGAATCGGACTACATCCGCGCCTTGCTCGGGATGGTTGACTGCTGCCCGACTCTCGTCATCCCGCAATTCCTTGCATGGACGCAATGAACCCGATATCGCCTGCCTGCTGATCCCTCGGTCAGCGCGCAAGCGCAGGAGACCGCATGCCCAACACACTCGCCGAAATTTTCTCGCCGCAGAACCGCCGCCTGATCACCCTAAAGACCGCCCTTTGCGGCGAACAGGAATTGCTCCTCGATTCATTCACCGGCCGCGAAGCGCTGTCAGAATTGTTTACCTACGAACTGGAACTGCTTGCACTGGACGCACACATCGAGCTCAAGTCGCTGATCGGCACGACGGCGCAGTTGCAGGTCGAACTGGCGGACGGCGGGGCTCGCGTCATTGACGGCTGCATCAGCCGCTTCAGCATGATCAGCAGTGATGGCGGGCTGTGTCGCTACTCTGCGACGTTAAGCCCATGGGTATGGTTGCTGAGCCAGCGTCAGGATTCGCGGATATTTCAAGAGAAAACCGTCGAAGAGACTCTTCGCGCGGTGTTCGCCGCTTACGGCGCAGTTGCATGCTTCGAATTTCGCCTGTTCCACGAACTGAAGCCGCATAGCTATATCACTCAGTATTTCGAAAGCGATCTCGATTTCATTCTGCGCGTGCTTGAACACGAAGGGCTGCTGTTCTACTTCGAGCACGATGCGGACGGGCACCGGCTGGTGGTCACCGACCGCTCACGGGAACTGACCGAATTGCCGGAGCAGCCGCGCATTCGTTACCACCGCGCATCGGTCACCGAAACTGAAGACGCGATCACCCGATGGAGCGCCCACCGGCACCTGCAGTCCACCCGCATCAGCCTGCAGACCAACGATTACAAGCAGCCCGCCAACGCACTGCCGGTGAGCATGAACAGCCTCAATCGGCAGGGTGACGTGCTGCCATTGGAAATCTACGACCGTACCCAACCCTACTCCCATGGCGACTACCTGGCGGGCGAAGCGCTGCTGCGCCGGCGCATCGAAGCCCACGAGAGCACGGGCAAAAGCTTTACCGGCGCCAGCAACTGCCGCAGCTTGCGCGCGGGCTTCACCTTCGAGCTGACCGAGCACTTCGACCACGACCAGGACACAAGGGAGGAACGCCAGTTCCTGCTGCTGAGCGTTGAGCACGAAGGCCGAAACAATTACCGGTCCGCCAATCCCGCCGAGTACAGCAACACCTTCAGCTGCATTCGCCGCACGATCCCCTTTCGCCCGATGCTGACCGTGCCGCGACCGGTCATCAGCGGGCCGTTGACGGCGGTGGTGGTCGGGCCAGAAACCGAGGAAGTATTCACCGACGAGCTGGGACGGGTTCGTGTGCGCTTTCACTGGCAACGTCGTGTCGAAACCCCGGACAAGGCGGTGCGCGAGGACGCCGAAGACACCGCCTGGCTGCGCGTCGCGATGCCCAGCGCCGGCACCGGGTTCGGTCATCAGTTCGTGCCGCGTATCGGGCAGGAAGTCTTGGTGCAGCACGTCGCCGGTGATGTGGACCGGCCGGTGGTGACCGGCGTGATGTACAACGGCACCCACGCCCATCCTTATTTCAGCGGCGAGCCGGGCTTGCCTGGCAACAAGGCGCTGTCAGGCATCAAGAGCCGCGAGCACAGCGGCCGGGGCTACAACGAGCTACTGTTCGACGACACGAGCGGCGAACTGCGGACCCGCCTGGCGAGCACCCAACACGCCACCGCGCTGAACATGGGCAAACTGACCACCCCACGCGTGCGGGGCAGCGCCAGCCCCCGTGGCGAAGGGGCTGAGTTGCGCACCGACGCGGCCATCGCCTTGCGCGCGGCCCAGGGCATGTTGCTTACGACCTATGCACGCACCCAGGCCAACGGCGCGCAACTGGACCGGCGCGAGCTCCTCGACTTGCTGGCCGAATGCGGGGAACTGTTCAAGGCGCTCGGGCAGACGGCCGGTGCACAAGGCAGCCAGCCTGTCGACGAACGAGGCTTCGACGGTTTGCAGCAATCCTTGAGGCAATGGCCTGAACCGGACAGCGCTCAGTCCGGTGATCCCGTTCTGGCGATGGCCGCTGTCGCCGGGACAGTCAGCGCAACGCCCGCCTCGCACCTGCAGGTGGCCGGGGAAAACCACGACACCCTCGCCCGCCGCCATGTGCAAGTCACCAGCGGACAAGCAACGCGCATCAATGCCGGACAAGGCATCGCCCTGTTTGCCGAGGATCACGGCATCAGCGCCATCGCCAATCGCGGCGCGGTGCGGGTTCAGGCGCAGAACGCCGATATCGCCCTGACCGCGCAGCAAAACGTGCAGATCAGCGCGCAGCAGGGCGAGGTGGTGATCAGCGCGCCCAGCCTGCGGTTTGTCGCCGACGACGGCAGCTACATCAGGATCGGCGGCGGCATCGAGATGGGCACCCAAGCCAAGGTCGTGACCCATGCCAGCGCTTATCACTGGGTGGGCCCGAAAACCGATCGGGCGTCGGTGGCGATGCCGCCGCCTGGCGACCCGATCTGCTTGAAGTGCCTGCTCAAGGCCGCGCTGAGCGGCGCCGCCGAGGTGACCCTGTGAACGCGCTGCCCAGATCCTACACCGCTCTGGTCGAAGCGAAAGCGCTGAACAGCGTGATCTTGCTCGACGGCGCCATGCAGCAACGGCTCGGCGAACGACTGGCGCGGGACCCTGACGGCGCGGTGTCGCTGTTCGCCGACTATTCCAGGGCGGCCCAATCCCTCGGGCCTTGGTTGATGATTCCGGAGCGTGCCGCAACGCTGGGCATCGATGGCTGCGCACGCGGGGTCAACTGGCTGGCGAGCGCCCTGCCGATGGACGCGGTGCGCGAGCATTTGCTGCACTGGATGCGCAGCCCGGACCCGACCGTGCGGGCCTGGCTGCGCCTCGCCGATGGTCGTGCGCTGACAGCGCTGATGGGCGTATGGCGTCACAGCCAGCGCACCGCATTTTGCCAGCCCTGGCAAGCGTGGTGTTTCGGCGACCGCAACGGCATGGGCCGGCTGCTCGCTCTGCCCGACAAGCTGGAAATATTGACCCCCGTGTCGACGGCGCTTGATGCCGCGCAGCAGCAACGCGTGCACCTGGCGACGACGGCAGACCGGCTGATCCATGAGCTCAAGACCACGGTTGCTCTGCACGCCTCGATCAAGGGCTGTCGCGAAACCCGCCATGCCACGGTGCAGGGTGTGCTGTCCCAAGCGGCCGCTGCGGGGTATGCGGTTGAAAATGACCTTGGCCAGTTTGTGGTGTGGGCGTTGCGTACCGGCGCTACAGCGGCGCAGCGCTGTGCGGGATTGACCGCGGTCGAGTTGCAATTGACCGGCGCTGCATTGGCCAAGTCGCTTGGGGAGGACATGGGGCCAGAGAAGGCGACCCCGTGAAGCGCGTGCCGTTGGGGGTGTTTTGGGGGGTGACCGTGGCGCTGATCGGGCTGGCTCGGTGGGCGCTGATGCCGCCTTCGGAGCCTGTGTCGACGACGCGGTATTTCGGCAGCAGCGTGACGCCGATGGATCACGACATGAGCGATACGTTCGTGCGTCCGGTCTACGTGGATGGCCATTGGGTGGGTGAAGCTGGAACAGGTGGGAGCACGGTTGCAGGGGGTCTCAGCCTTCCAGCGCCTTGGCATCCCGGGCTGACCGTCCGCGTTAAATGGAGGCGCTGTGAACCCTATGGGAAAAATTGCAGGTGGAAAGAAAAGCATGTGCTGGTTCATCCGTACGATCATTCCGGCGGTACGAATCTGCATATTTTAGAGAATGATGACGTATTGATAATACCCAGCATGTTGTTCCCCAACCACCCTGATTATCCAGGACCTCATTACCCCCAAAAAGACTTTTACTACTGAAAGGAATACTCCTATGAGCAACCACGGATTGCTGGTTTCAAACCATCATGTTAGGCACGCCAGGAATCTCCGCATCTGGTGTCACGGACCTAGATCATGAAAAGAATCAACCTTGGCATGTTTCTGGGTGGGGCTGTCATATTAATTGCAGTTAGCAACTATGCGAAATACCCACGACCTGAGCCAGTTATCAAGAAACTGTCTTTCGGGAGTAGTGTCACGCCCATGGATCACGACATGAGCGATACGTTTGTGCGGCCGGTTTATGTTGATGGCCACTGGGTAGGTGCTGCTGGAACCGGAGGTAGCACGGTTGCCGGGGCTCTCAGCCTTCCTGCGCCTTGGCATCCAGGGCTAACGGTCCGCGTTAAATGGAGGCGCTGTGAACCCTATGGCAAAAATTGCAGGTGGAATGAAAAGCATGTCTTGGTTCATCCGTACGACTACACCGCGCGAACCTGGCTACATATTTTAGAGAACGATGATGTGTTGATTATCCCCAGCGGGATGTGGCCTCGCCATGATGACTATCCGGGTCCCAAGTTCCCGCAAAAGAATTTCTATAAATAAATGGAATGACATAATGAACAACCTCAGCTGGCGCCCATCGGACGCGCCGAAATCTCATTTGATTTTCCCGAAGCTATTCCCCCCCACAAAGAAGTTCCCATGCAGATTGAAAGCAAGTTTCTCAATCTATTTTGATGGCACTAGAAACAGCAAGGACGAGGACAAACCCAGCAGATCTCATAGCAACGTCGCGAGGCTTTTCGAACTTACTTTGGATAACGAACAAGAGTGCAAATACCGTCTTTATATTCAGGGTGTCGGAACACGCTTCCCCGAAATCGGTGAGCCCGAGCCACACCCGGACGGAGCCAAAGACGGCACTATGGGCGACCGCCGCATCCGTTATGCAATGTTGTTTGTCGCAAACAACGTGGCGTTCATTGTGGGAAATCAGTACCTCGTGGCGGAAGACTCTAAATCCATCACCCACGCCGTCAAAAACGACAACCTGATCCCCCGATGGCGTGACCAGATCACCACGATGCTGGTCCCCCGCGTCGGCGGCCCAAAAATAGACGAGATCACCCTCGACCTGTTCGGCTTCTCCCGAGGCGCTACCGCCGCGCGCTCTTTCCTCAATCAACTGCTAAAGCACTTCGGCAACAACGACAGCACCTTTTGCGGCGTCCCGCTGCGCGTGCGATTCATGGGTTTGTTCGACACCGTGGCCTCGGTTGGTCTTGCCGATGCTTACCCGCTGCCGGTAGACGGCCATCAGTTTTGGGGCGATCAGTCGCTGCTGACCATCCCACCGTGCGTGGAGCAGTGCGTACACATGGTCGCTGCCCACGAAAACCGCGCCTCTTTCCCGGTGGACTTGATTCGCGCCGGCGATACCTACTCACCCAATTGCCTGGAGATCGTCTACCCCGGTATGCACGCTGATGTCGGTGGCGGTTACGGTCCCAGAGATCAGGGTAAAGGTACCCAACAAGCCGATGGCAGCGTGCGTCATTCCACTGCGGACAAGCTGTCGCAAATCCCGCTCAACGATATGTATGAACGGGCGCTTAAAGCCGGCGTGCCTTTGATTAGCCTCGACAAAAAAGCGCGCGGCGATCTGTCGGACGACTTCGCCATCAGTCCCGAACTCCAGGACAGCTTCGACACCTACATGTCGCAGCTCACCGCCCAGCAAACCGGCGCCCCGGTCACTCAGCATTTTCTGGCTCACCGCAAGCTCTACCTGGGTTGGCGCAAGCAGGTCATCGCTGACGAGCATTTCTGTCAGTTGTCATTCGTTCGCGCCAGTGGCGATCAGGAGCGGGTGGACATGATCGAGGCCAATCGGCAGCTGCGTCACCGCGTCGAAGCATTTACTCACGACACCCAGCGGCAGAAATACCTCGAAAAACTGCAGTACAGCCTGGCCTCGCCCCTGGAAAAAGGTTTTCACCTGGAATGGCGTCACGCCCCTGCCCTGCACCCCGAGGTGGGGCTGTTTCTTGAGCAGTACGTGCATGACTCCCGCGCGCATTTCATGCTCACCGATCCGCAGACCGAGGACGAACGTCGGGTGTTGTTAGCGTCGCTGGAACGTCAGGACCATGAGTACCAGCAAGCGATGAACGTGTGGCGCGCTCAGCAAAAGGCTGACGAGCGCGCCGTAATGCAGGGCAAATCCGTGGTCCCGACCGTTCCTCCTCGTGACCCATTGAGTGGACCGGGACGGGAGATGTTGCGCCTGCACCGCGCCGGCCAGGCGGTCATCTTCAGCGATGCCACACCCGGCACGAGCGTGGACGGCTTGAACGACTTGCGCGACCTGCTCAACCGCTACTCCGGCCGCCGCGAAGACTGGAGTTACCTGCGCCTGCGACAGGTGTTCGCCGGCGCACGGGTGCACTACGCGCCCTACGCCCCACCGGCCGCCAAACCAAGACGATCCATCGTTGACCTCAGGAGAAGCGCATGAACCACAAAGGACTGTTGCTAGGATTCTTCCTCACGCTGGCCGCCTTGATGGCCTGCCTAGCAGGCTGCCAAAAAGAGCCGGAACCGGCGCCGGATAAATCCCGACCGCTGCAAACCACCGTCTGGAAACTCGCTCAACTGGACCTGGGCGGAACGCCCTATGCCCTTACCGATATTCCCCAGGAGAGCCATGTGGGTTTCGTGATCTTCAAGGCCGAGGACCAGACGCTGATCGGCTTCGCCGGCTGCCAGCAAGTCGACGGCCGCTACCGCGTCGAGGGCGAGCGACTTTACGTAGAGGGCATCACACTGACCGGTTCGCGCTGTCACAACCCGCGTTTCGATCACGTCGGTGATCGCTTCGCCCAGGCATTGCGTGGCGTGACCACGTATCGCCTGGCCAGCGACGACGCTCGTCTGGAGCTGATGACCGATGGCAGCGTCACCGCCGTGCTGCTGTTCCGCCAGCCAGAGAAGGACATGTGGTGATGGACGTTCAAGCCCCCAAAAATGGACGACCGGTGATCAAGACCCGGCGCGAGATCAATCAGCATGAGTTCCTCTGGCCTCGAGGCTATCTTCGTGTGCTCGCGTTGCTGATCGGCCTGTGGCTCGCCTTTCTCTACGCAGTGGCACGCAGTGTGGCTGCCAACGGATCGCCAATGCCAGACCTGCAGCATTGGGTCTGGGAAGGCTGTATCGGGATCGCCTTCGCGCTTGCCTTCCTCTTCTTAGCCCATAGCTTGATCAAGCTCATGCTGTGCGAGCGTCGCTACGACGCAGAGCGTCTGGCCCATCAGCAGTGGTTAAACAGCGAAGCCCAACGGGTCTTCAGCCTTGAAATTCAAGGCACCGGCTTGGGCATGCATGGCATTACGCTGAAGCGGATATGGACCTCGCTGAGCAATGGCGAGCAGACAGTCCCCTTCGCGCCCACCGCATCGCCCCATGACTACACCACCCGGGACTGGCTCTTCCCGCTTCGACGCGCCGCGTTTCGCGGTTCCGCCGCCCACGCCGTGACGTTCTGGCCGATCCCGACCTTCGTGGTCGGCTCACTGCGCCCGGCCCACGAACAGGTCAGCGCTGCCTGGATGATCAATGAGGGGCGCAACGCCGCCGTTCTCGGGCAGACCCAGTTCGTGGCGCAGTTCGCCGAGCGGGGTGACAAAACCCAGGCCATGATCGAGAAGCTGTTTGCCTTCATGGAGAAGCATCGTGGGGTGCCGCAGGCCCTGCTGGTCAGCGACGAGGAAGGCGGCGCGGCTCGCACCGGCGCGTCCCCCGTGGCAAACACCGCCGCGATGTTGCTGAGCAACCGCGTGTCAGGACTGGAGCGTAGCTCCGTCGACACCCCTACTGGCGAGGCATTCATGCGAACGGCGCCGGGCAGGCTGTGGACCTTCTTCTGGCAGACGGACAAGGCCTATGCGGCGGAGTATCAGCAGCGTCGAACGGCTGCGAGCGAGCCACCCGTGATCATCCCGAGGACAATGCCGACCGAGTATTGGCACGCGCACCTCCCCGATTTTATGAGCACTTATGAAGACGACGGCCCCTACTTCGAGCCAAGCCTGTGGCGGCCGGTGCGCTGGGGAAGGTTCCAGCTGGAAGCATACAAGTCCGCTCCGGTGCTGGGTTATCTGCATCGGCCGATCAAGGTCGCTATGCCAAAGACCGCGAGCGATCCAGCGTCGAGGCATAGCCTCGGTTTGTTTGAGGACGGCTGGATACACGCGCTGAACACCCTGCCCGTGGGCGAACGACCGGTGCGGGTGTTCTACGACAGCCGCCAGCAGGGATTTAAAACCATGCTCATGCAGGCACTGGGGGTTTTGGTTGGCAAGGCCGGGGTTGCCGAGGAGCCACCCCTGGAGATGTACGACTTGGGCATGCGCGTAGGCGTAACCGGCGTCGGCAGCACGTTGCTGCTGCTGAATGTCGCCACCGAGGCCAGTTATCAAAGCGGCGGTATTAGCGCGGTGGTGTATGTCGGTGAAGATCAAAGCATCACGGTGCAGATGGTGCGTCCGCCCGATGCCGACCGTAAAAAGCAAAACCAGCGTAATGCCGAAGCGGCTGAGGCTGGCCAAACATGAGCGGCGCGCAGAGTCAGTGGCAAGGGCTTCAGCCGGGTCAGCGTCAGCCATCACACCCTGAACCCATCGCCCCCCCGGACTGGCCCCTTCCCGGCTGAAGCCAGTCCCACTATTAGATAGAACGCGTATACCCCGCAGCCCTGACGTCAGCCGAGAAGGCTGGACGTCGGGCGACCGCGCTCCATAAACTGCGCGCATCATGCGACAGGCCTTTCACAGCGGGGTGACGAATGTCGGGCATTGGGGAAGATCTATGAATCGCAATGAGCTGCGCAAGGCCGACATCAATCTGATGGTGGTGTTCGAGACCTTGATGCAAGAGCGCAACGTGACCCGCGCCGCCGAGAAACTGTTCCTCGGTCAACCCACCATCAGCGCAGCCCTCAACCGCCTGCGGGCGTTATTCAATGATCCACTGTTCATCCGCGTCGGCCATCGCATGGAGCCGACCGCGCGGGCCAACGAGATCATCAGTCACCTGTCACCGGCGCTGGACGCGATGTCCGTGGCCTTGAGCCTCACTCGGGAATTCGACCCGGCCAGCAGTGACATGACCTTCCGCATCGGCCTGTCCGATGACGTCGAATACAGCCTGCTGCCGCCGATGCTGCGTGCAATTCGCAAGGAAGCGCCGGGCATCGTGCTGGTGATCAAGCAGGTCAATTTCTGGAACGTGTCGGAGCTGCTCATGTCCGGCGACATCACCGTCGGCGTCTGCCTGACCCGCGAGCTGCCGGCCAATGCCAAACGCAAAATGTTGCGCACCGTGCAGCCGATGGTGGTGCGGGCAGACTCGTCGCCAGACCCGATCACCTTGGACGAATACTGCACGCGGCCCCACGTCGTGGTGTCCCACGTGGCGAACATTTCGAGTTTCGCGGATGACTGGCTGGCGGCGATCGGACGCAAGCGGACCGCCGTGTTGTCGGTGCCGCAATACAGCACGTTGCCGGCGTTGATGGAAGGCACGGACCTGCTGTGCAACCTGCCGGATCACCTGACGCTGGCAATGAGCCGAACCGGTCTGCGCGGCGAGCCACTGCCGTTCATGACGCCGAACCTTGACCTGTCCATGGTCTGGCTCAGCGTGATGGACACCGACCCCGCCGAACGCTGGCTGCGCAAGCGGCTGGAGGAGTTCATGGGGGATTCAAGCGCTCCGGGCCCCGCGCGATAGCGCCCGACGCGTTCCCGGCTGAAGCCGGTCCTACTAACCAGCGACCAGATGTAGGACCGGCTTTAGCCGGAAGACCCCAGCAATATTCCCCATCAGCCAAAACGACCGGTGATGTAGTCCTCGGTCTGGGTCTTGGAGGGTTTGGTGAAAATGGTGTCGGTGTCGCCGTGTTCGATCAGTTCGCCCATGAACATGAACGCGGTGTAATCCGAGCAGCGCGCCGCCTGTTGCATGTTGTGGGTCACGATGATCACGGTGAACTGCTCTTTGAGTTCGGTGATCAGCTGTTCGATGCGGCCGGTGGAGATCGGGTCCAGCGCTGAGGTCGGCTCGTCCAGCAGCAGCACTTGCGGGCGCAGCGCGATGGTGCGGGCGATGCACAGCCGCTGTTGCTGACCGCCGGACAGGCTCTGCGCGCTCTGCTTGAGCTTGTCTTTGACTTCGTCCCACAACGCGGCCCCGCGCAGGGCCTGCTCGACGCGCTCTTCCATCTCGCGACGGGAGAGCTTTTCGTGGTGACGCACCGCGTAGGCAATGTTGTCGAATATCGACATCGGGAACGGCACCGGCTTCTGGAACACCATGCCCACATGGCTGCGCAGGCGGTTCATCGAATAGCCCGGCGCCAGGATGTTCTCGCCGTTGAGGATCACCTCGCCCTTGGCTTCCTGCTTCGGGTACATCGAGTAGATGCGGTTGAAGACGCGCAGCAGCGTCGACTTGCCGCAGCCCGACGGGCCGATGATCGCGGTGATGCGCTTCTCGGGGATGACCATGTCCACCGACTTCAGCGACCGCTGGCCGCCGTAAAAAAAGTCGAGACCGCGTACCTGGATTTTGGTTTTTTCGTCGGCGAGGGAAAGGTTGTTCATCAGGACGCCCTATTGCGCAAAAGGAGAAGACGGGAACTGAGGCTCAGTACCAGTACAAACAAGGTCAGAATCAAGGCGCCGGCCCAGGCCAGGGAATGCCAGTCATCGAACGGGCTCATCGCGTACTGGAAGATCACCACGGGAACGCTTGCGATCGGTTTGAGCAGGTCGCTGCTCCAGAATTGATTGCCGAAAGCGGTGAACAACAGCGGCGCGGTTTCGCCGGTGATGCGCGCCAGCGCCAGGAGGATGCCGGTCACCACGCCGGCCTTGGCCGCACGCAGGACAATCTGCAGGGTCAGCTTCCATTGCGGCACACCCAGCGCCAATGCGGCTTCGCGCATGGTCGAGGGTTGCAGCTGGAGCATTTCATCGGTGGTCCGCACCACCACCGGAATCACCAGCAGCGCGAGGGCGAGGGCCCCGGCGAAGGCGGAGAAGCCGACCTGGTGGTTGGTCACGGCGCTGAGCGGCAAGATCACCGCGGTGTACACGAACAGGCCCAGCACGATGGACGGTGCCGACAGCAGGATGTCGTTGATGAAGCGCACGGCGTTGCCGAGCTTGGTGTGTCGGGCAAATTCAGCGAGCCAGATACCGGCCATCAAGCCGATCGGCGTGCCGATCAGCAGGCCGATGCCGGACATCAGAAAACTGCCGTAGAACGCGTTGGCCAGGCCGCCCGAGGAGCCCGGTGGCGGGGTCATCTCGGTGAACAGCCGCAGGTTCAATGCTTCAAAGCCGTTGATGACCGTTGTCAGCAGGATCCACACCAGCCACAACAGACCGAAGGCCGTCGCGCCGCAACTGAGGACCATCGCGATCATGTTCTTGATCGCGCGGGCGCGGTACAGGTTTTCGTTATCGGCCTTACTCATAGACCCTCCTTGCGCGACAGACGAGAGAGCATCAGACGGGCGATGGCCAGCACGATGAACGTGACGATAAACAGCAGGAAGCCCAGCGCGATCAGCGAAGAACGGTGCAGGTCGGTGTAGGCCTCGCTGAACTCGTTGGCGATCACCGAGGCGATCGAGCTGCTGGGCATCATCAGCGATGCGGAGAACTGGTGAGCGTTGCCGAGTACGAAGGTCACCGCCATCGTCTCACCCAAGGCGCGGCCCAGACCCAGAAAGACGCCGCCGACCACCGCCGAGCGGGTGTACGGCAGGACGATGTCCCAGACCACTTCCCAGGTCGTGCCGCCCAGTGCGTACGCCGATTCCTTAAGGGCGATGGGCACGCTGCGGAACACTTCGGTCATGACCGAGGTGATGAAGGGCGTGATCATGATCGCCAGCACGATACCGGCCGTCAGCATGCCGATGCCCAGGGGCGGACCCTGAAAGACCGGGCCGATCAGTGGCAGCGCGCCGAGGTTGTCGTTGATCCACGGGGCCATGTACTGCGCCATGAACGGGCCGAACACGAACAGGCCCCACATGCCATAGATGATCGAAGGAATGCCTGCCAGCAGTTCCACTGCCGAGGCGATGGGCATGCGCAGCCAGGGCGGTGCGACTTCAGTCAGAAAAATCGCGATGCCGAAGCTCACCGGAACGGCGATCAGCAGCGCAAGAAAGGAGGTCACCAGGGTGCCGTAGATCGGGACCAACGCGCCAAAGTGGCCGTTGACCGCATCCCATTCGGTGCTGGTAAGAAATTCGAAGCCAAAGGTCTTGAACGCCAGGGCACCGCCCCAGAGTGTCGAGCCGGCGATGCTCGCCAGCAACAGCAGCACCAACAGAGCCGCTCCCAGCATCGTGCGCCGAAACCAGGCGTCGTGTCGGTGATCGCGGGCCGCGCGTTTATCGCTCTCGGATATTGCATCCGGAATCACAGCGGACAGGTATTGGGTGTTCTCAGTCATGGTAGGTCCACTCGCAAGGAAACCCTGTCACCGAGCGCTCGGTGACAGGGGTTAGCCGGATACGTCGAGTTACTTGGCGAACTCGGTTTTCCAGTAGTCTTCGATCTTGCTGACCAGCGACGCAGGCAGAGGTACGTATTCGAGTTTTTCAGCCGAGGTCTGGCCTTTTTCCAGGGACCATTTGAAGAAGTCGAAAGCGGCCTTGCTCTTCTCGGCGTTTTTCGGCTGCTTGTACATGATGATCCAGGTGGTCGCGGTGATCGGCCATGCGGTCTCGCCCGGGGCGTTGGTCATGATCAGATTGAAGTCTTTGGCGTTGGCCCAGTCAGCCGTATCAGCCGCCGCGGCGAAGGCCTTGGCGTCAGGCTTGATGAACTTGCCGGCAGCGTTTTGCAGCTGGGTGTAAGCAATTTTGTTCTGGGTGGCGTAGGAGTACTCGACGTAACCGATCGAACCCTTGATCTGTTTTACGTAGGCAGAAACACCTTCGTTACCCTTGCCACCCACGCCCACTGGCCATTGAACGGCCGAGCCGGTGGCCGGGCCCGATTTCCAGGCGTCGCTGACTTTGGTCAGGTAGCTGGTGAAGTTGAACGAAGTGCCCGAACCGTCCGAACGGTGAACGACGGTGATGGCGGTGGCCGGCAGGTCTTTGCCGCCCTTGTTCAGTTCGACGATTGCAGGGTCGTTCCACTTGGTGATTTTGCCCTGGAATATGTCAGCCAGTACCTGACCGCTCAGCTTCAAGTCATTGGCTTCAAAGCCTTCCAGGTTGACGATCGGCACGATGCCGCCGATCACGCTCGGGAACTGGCCCAGGCCGCCGGCCTTGAGGTCATCAGCCGACATCGGGGCGTCGGAGGCGCCGAAGTCCACGGTTGCTGCCTTGATCTGAGCGATACCGCCGCCCGAACCGATCGACTGGTAGTTGATACGGTTGTCGGCCGCTTTGCTGTATTCCTGCGACCACTGGGAGATAACCGGGAATACGAAACTCGAACCAGCGCCAGTGACATCCACGGCATGTGCCATACCCGACAGGCACATAGAAGCCAGTAGAAGCGACAGGCGTTTTTTAGTCAGCAGAATCACGGCAATACCTCAGCAGGAGAATTTGTGTGTGTGGTCACAGTTACCGACCCGAGGCAGATTTAAAACTGGAAACATTTCTGTTTGATGACAGTCCTGAGACTGGGCGTAAAAACGGAGATCTCCGGCAGCCTTTTCCCAGGCTCTGTAAGCGTGAGGTACCCGGTTTCGCTGGCTGGGACTGAGGTTGTCTAGCGACAGGAGAATTAATGTCAATGCGCCACACATTCCGCGCCGAAGCAGACGTTTGGTAGCAATTTTGTACCGTGCGGGCGCGCCAGGCCCGGCGCGGGGCCGAATCGACAATTGGCTGATGTTCAGCCAGACGCTTTCATCGCAGGCAATGTGTATCGAGACTTTGCAACACGGTCCGATGACGTCGCAGTCGGCCGCTGACGCTTACACCGAAGCGGCCAGGCGTCCGATATCCGCCATCAGCGCATTGATCTGCTCACTGCTGGCCTTCGAGCCCGTGTAATAGGCCGTCAGTAGAATAGGTGGCCGGTCGCCGGGCCACATGACGGCGATATCATTGCTCGCGTTGTTGGCACCCGAACCGGTTTTGTCGCCGACACGCCAGTTGCCGGGGACACCGGCGCGCAGCTTCTTGTCACCGGTCTGATTGTTCACCAGCCAGGCCGTCAACTGATCGCGGGACGGCAGCGTCAGTTCGTCGCCCAGCACCAGGGTGTTCAACGTGTGGAGGATGGCGACGGGCGTGGTGGTGTCGCGCAGGTCACCCGGCCGGTTTTCGTTCAGCTCGGGCTCGCGCCGGTCGAGTCGCGTCTGCGTGTCGCCGATCGACCGCAGCCACGCCGTCAGCCCCTCGGGACCGCCGAGGCTGTCGAGCAGCAGATTGGCGGCGGTGTTGTCGCTCAGCGTCAGGGCCGCCTCGCACAATGAACCGACGCTCAGCCCTTGTCCCCCCACGTGCAGCTCGGTGGTCGGTGAATACGGCACCAGTTGCTCAGAGGCATAAACGATGCGCCGCGCAAGGTCTTCCTGCCGCTGGTCGACCCGCGCCAGCACACGGGCTGCGGCCAGGCATTTGAACGTGCTGCACAGGGCGAAGCGTTCATCGCCACGGTGGCTGATCAGGCGTTGGCTGGCGGTGTCCAGGATGGCAACACCCAGTCGTCCGCCGTGACGACGTTCGAGGTCGGCCAGTCGCTGCTGGATGACCCGCTCGGAGGCCTGCTCGGCACGCGGCGCGGACGCTAATGAAGACAGGCTGAAAAAAGTGGGGACAGCCAGCAAAGAGGCGCCGATCAGGGTTCTGCGGGTGATCAAAATGAACGTCCTTGTGAAGGGCAACGAGCGCCGCACGGATCATGGCCACTCCCCCACCGGGAGACAAGCCCCCGGTTAGCCGCCGTGTCCGACGGGCCAACCGGCGCCCATGATCGGGCCAGACGCCGTTTCATTACAACCGTTGCGTCTGCTGCGTCGGGCAACGTCATGCTTGCCTCACCGTTGCCGTTATCGCAGCCGACCCGATACGGACACCAAACGCACCCAACTGATCAACCGCAGGGTGGCGGGATGCTCGACGTGCTCATGGCTCGCCGCCAGCTCGCCCGCCAGGGACGCCAGCGACTGCGGCAGCAACCAGGAAATTTCCTGCTCGGTCGCCGGATAGGGCATCGGGGCTTCATCTTTCTCGGACGCTGGCCATGGGTTCATCGCCGTCTCTCCCGCACATGCATGGATGGATGGTTAAAGATCAAGCACCAGCGGCCCTGAAGCCGGGACTGCGCAGCAGATCAACACGTGGTCCGGCGCCGGCCTTTCAGCGGGCGGGACCGGGTAATGCACCTGGCCGCTGATGAGCCGGGTCTTGCAGGTTCCGCAAGAGCCGCCACGACAGCTGAACTCCGGGCTCAGCCCTCGACTTTCGGCCAACACCAGCAAGCTGCCACTGTCGGGCTGCCAGCGCGCTTCCTTGGCCGAGCGTTCGAACAGCACCGGCACCGCTTCCGTTGCCGCCGGTGGCTGCTCAAAGGCAACCACCGCTGAGTCGCCGCTGCGCGTCAGGCTGGACGGGCCGAAAGTCTCCGCATGAATCCGCTCGTCGCGAATGTGCAGACCGCGCAGGCCGTCGTATATCTCTTGGGTAAAGGCGGCCGGGCCGCACACATAGAAATCGAAATCATCGAACGGCAGCAGCGCCTTGAGCAGGTCGAGGTCAATGCGGCCCTGCAGCTGAAAGTCCTCACCCACACGCGCCGACGTTTCCGGCTGGCTCAGCACGCGAACCGCCGTCAACTGGTCGCCTGCCCTGGCGATGAGTGTGTCCACTTCTTCGCGAAATGCCAGGTCGGCCAGACGACGTGCACTCTGGATGAACCACGTCGCCCGCCCTCCCCGCACCCGTTTTCCTTCGTAGATGACTTCCCGCAGCATCGACAGCATGGGCGTGACGCCGATGCCCGCACCCAGCAACACCAACGGCCGACGCTCTTGCGGATCCACCACAAAGCTGCCTTGGGGCGCCCGCGCCTGGAGCAGGTCGCCGACGTGGACCTGATCATGCAGGTACGCCGAGGCCAGACCGTCGCGCTTGACGCTGATGCGCAGGAACCCGTCGGACGGCGCGCTGGACAGGCTGTAGGTGCGGATCAGCGGCGGCGCGCCAGCCTCGAGCGAGAGGCGCAGCGGCAGGTGCTGGCCGGCCTTGAACCCGGGTAACCCCGCGCCATCGGCAGGCTCGAAGTAGAACGAACGGATGCCGTCGCTCTCGTCTTCGATGCGCGTCACCCGCAGCGGCCTCCATTGATCGCGCAAGGCATCGGCCTGCAAGCGCGCGGCGGTCTGCTGCCAGTCGCCGGTCATCAGGCTGTTGGGCGACCATCCCTGGAATTCCCAGCGCGAGCGCAACGCCCCCGGCCGCCGCACCACCTGCTCTACCCGCACCTGCCAGAGCCGTTCGGCGCCTTGAAACGCGGCGATTTCCGGCCCCTCAAGGATCAGCGTCACGGTGCCTGCGATGTGCAGCAGTTCGCCGCTCTGGAAATCGATGAACAACAGACCTGCCTTGGGATTGAGCTCGAAGTTGCCCAGCGTATTGAAATGCAGGTTGCCGGCGAAATCCGGGACGGTCAGCACGTCGCCTTCCACCCGCACGAACCCGGCCTGGCCGCCACGGTGGGACACGTCAACGGACCGATGGGGCTGAGGGCCGTCGAGGTCGACATAACTGGCGACGAAGAAGGTATCGGCGCCACGGACGGTGGCGATCGCGGCGTCATCCAGTGCGGCCGATCGCTGCGCCGGGGGGCGCTGCGCCACGGTCTGCAGCGGCACCTGCTTGAGGGCCCGCAGCTGAATGTACTGAGGGCAATTGCCGAACGCATGCTCCACGCCCACGGAGAAACCGCTGTCCCACACGTCGCTGATGTGGCCGTTGATGCGGTTGCGACGGCGGGTGTGCAGGTCGATGCCGAGCATGCCCACGGCGGCGCCCGGACCAAACCCGGCGGCGACCGGGTCCTCGGCATCGGGACGCCGGGTGATGTCCAGACGCCTCGCATCGGGGGACTGGATGAAACCCGGCGGGCCATCCAGCAGGCTCGCCCACGGCCGGCCGTCGGTGTCCACGGCGCCAACGATGAGGTACGGCAGATGCTCGTAGAACTCACGGTGCTGATCGGGCATGTAGTCACGGATGACCCGTTTGCCCAGGGTTTCCATACGCTCCGCAACGCCGACCTTAGCCTGCAGGACGCGTTCGCCGGAATGCCATGGCGATGCTGTTTGAGTGCGAATTTCGTTCATGGCGCGAACTCCCGGGGATCACTGAGGGTTACTTGACCAGCCCTGCCGCCGTGCGCGGCATTGGCACGAAGCCCGGCAGTTGCTCGATGCGTGACAGCCACGCCCGCACATTCGCGTAGTCGTCCAGCGCCACGTTGCCTTCAGGCGCGTGGGCGATGTAGCTGTAGGCGGCGACATCAGCGATGGTGGGGTGATCGCTGGCGAGGTATTCGCGTCCGTTCAGGTGCTGATCAATCACCCGCAACGCGTCGTGAGCACGCTGGATCGTGTCTTGCGGGTCAAAGCCGGCGCCGAATACGGTGATCAGACGCGCCCGCGCCGGGCCCAGATAAATCGCGCCGGACGCGGCGGACAACCAGCGCTGCACCTGTGCCGCGCCGTCGGGATCATTTGGCAACCAGCGGCCGGACGGGTCGTACTTCTTCGCCAGGTAAACAAGGATAGCGGTTGAATCGGCGACGATGACGCCGTTGTCGTCAATCACCGGCACTTGGCCAAAGGCGTTGACCGCGAGAAAAGCCGGCGCCTTCTGTTCGCCCTTCGCGAGATCAACGAATTCAATCTGCGGCTCGAGCCCCAGCAGCGACAGCATCAGCTCGGCGCGATGAGAGTGGCCGGACAGCGGGAAGTGATAGAGCGTGATGGCAGTCATGACGTGGGCTCCTGAAGACGAGGGAATCAACTCAGCGTGGGGCGGCGGTGCCGCCTTCGTGTGCCGCGCTGGTGAACCGATAGTGGGCCCGACCGCCGGATTGGGGAATGACCAGAAAAAGCAATCCACTGTTTCAGTAACTGAAATGCCGACCGCAGTAAGTCGAGCTACCGAGGTGAATGTCTGGCCTCTGCGTAACATTCGGAAATATCCGCTTGACGGAGCCCTGACGGCTGAGCGTTCATATTGAAGTACAGCCATCATCCAACTGCCTTGTTCTCTGGTGAATACCCATGGTTTCGTCCGTTCTGGCGGCTTCTCTGTCGCGCCGTCGCATTCACTACAGCTGGGTCATCCTGGCGGTGACGTTCCTGACCATGCTGGTCATGGCCGGCGCAGTCGGCGCACCCGGGGTGTTCATTCGCCCGTTGCAGGCGGAGTTCGGCTGGGACACCGCCGAGATTTCTTCGGCGCTGGCCATACGCTTTGCCCTGTTCGGTCTGGTCGGGCCGTTCGCCGCCGCGTTCATGAACCACTTCGGTGTGCGCAAGGTGGTGCTGACTGCACTGACGCTGGTGGCCAGCGGCCTGGTGGTCTCGCTGTTCATGACGCAGTTCTGGCAACTGGTGGTGCTGTGGGGCGTGGTGGTCGGGTTCGGCACGGGGCTGACGGCGATGGTGCTCGGCGCCACCGTTGCGACGCGCTGGTTCTCCACGCGTCGCGGGCTGGCGATGGGCTTGCTGTCGGCCAGCTCCGCCACCGGCCAACTGGTGTTCATGCCGTTGCTGGCGAATCTGACGGAGCATTTCGGCTGGCGCACGGCGCTGGCATGCATCTGCACGGCCATCGTAATCGCCGGTGTCGCGGTGCTGGCGTTGATGCGCAACCGCCCTGCCGATCTGCAATTGCCACTCTACGGCGACGAAGACGTGCAACCCGTTGCCGCGAGTACCCAGACTTTCCTTCAGCTCTTGATCACGCCGCTGCGAGTGCTGCGCGACGTGTCGAAGACCTGGACGTTCTGGGTGCTGTTCATGACGTTTTTCATCTGCGGGGCCAGCACCAACGGCCTGATCCAGACGCACTTCATCAGTCTGTGCGGCGATTACGGCCTGGCTGCGACCACGGCAGCCGGGATGCTGGCGGTGATGGGGATCTTCGACTTTTTCGGCACCATCGGGTCCGGCTGGCTGTCGGACCGGTTCGATAATCGCTGGCTGCTGTTCTGGTACTACGGCTTTCGCGGCGTGTCACTGGTGCTGCTGCCGTTCCTGGATTTCACCGTGTTCGGGCTGTCGGTGTTCGCCCTGCTGTACGGTCTGGACTGGATCGCCACGGTCCCGCCAACGGTAAAACTCACCGCCCAGCGATTTGGCGCAGAGCGCGCCAACATAGTGTTTGGCTGGGTGTTTGCGGGGCATCAGTTGGGCGCTGCCTTCGCCGCCTTCGGTGCCGGATGGACACGCACGCATTTCGCCACCTACCTGCCGGCGTTTTTCATCTCCGGCCTGCTGTGCGCGATTGCTGCGCTGATTGCGCTGTCCATCGTGCCGGCGGTGAAGACGGCCAAGGCTGCAACTCTGTGAATGCCTAGAGCCACTGACGGGCCGTGAGCCACATCCCGAAACCCAGGGCCATCAGCGTCCAGGCCAGCAGCGGGTGAAACACCAACCGCCAGGCCATCGCCCGCGGCGCGAAACCGACGCCGTGAACGAACCCACCGGCCACGCCCCACATGATCAGCATCAGCAGACCGTGGGAGTAATGGCCGTGGGCGTCAAGCATCGAGGCGGGGTGGATCAACAGCACCAGACTCAGCGGCACCGCCATCAGCAGGGAAAGCGCCCGGCCGATGGCGTGCCTGAACGGCGCACCGAGCGCTTCAACGGTCACGGTTGCTTTCCAGCGCAGCGGCGTCGGATGCCTCCAGCCATAACGCGTTGATGATGCCGAAGCTGCAGGCCAGCAACACGCCGAGAATCCAGGCGAAATACCACATAGTTGTCTCTCCTCTAAAAGCGGCTCAGTACAGGCCGTGCGGGTTGCGGTCGATGTGCGCGGTGGTGACCTTGCCCCACATCTTGGCGTAGCACCACAGCGTGTAGCAGAGGATCAACGGCACGAAGATGGACGCTGCAACCAGCATGATGATCAGGGTTTTATGGCTGGAAACGGCGTCCCATACGGTCAGGCTCGAAGCCGGGTCGAGACTGGACGGCATGACGAACGGAAACAATGCGAAACCCGCCGTACACAACGCGCCGACGATCGCCAGGCTGCTGCCCAGAAACGCCGTTCTGCCCTGCCCCGCGCTCGCGCCCAGCAAGGCCAGCAGACCACCGAAAATCCCCACCAGCGGGGCGGCGACCGTCAGCGGGTGCTGCTGATAGTTGGCCAGCCAGCCGTGGTTGGTGACCGTCACGGTTTTCGCCAGTGGATTGAGCGCAGCACCCGCATCGAACGCCGAGGTGATCGCCAGGCCTTGAATGCCGCCCAGCAGCAGCCACACGCCAGCGCCGATGAACGACAGCAGGAACAGCAATGACAGCCACTGCGCCGCGCGACGCGAGCGCCGGGCAATGGCGCCTTCGGTGCGCATCATCAGCCAGCTGCCGCCGTGCAGGCCGAGCATGCTCAGGCTGACCACGCCGGCCAGCAGGCCGAACGGGCTCAGCAGCTGCCAGAAGTTGCCGTGATAGCTGGAACGCAGGGTGTCGTCGAACTGGAACGGCACGCCCAGCAGCAGGTTGCCGAACGCCACCCCGAAGACCAGCGACGGCACCACCCCGCCAACGAACAGGCCCCAGTCCCAGCTCTGCCGCCAGCGGGTGTTTTCCAGCTTGCTGCGGTAGTCGAAACCCACCGGGCGCACGAACAGCGCAAACAGCACCAGCAGCAGCGCCCAGTACAAACCCGAAAACGCCGCGGCGTAGACCAGCGGCCAGGCGGCGAACAGCGCACCGCCGGCGGTGATCAGCCAGACCTGATTGCCGTCCCAGTGCGGGGCGATGGTGTTGATGACCACGCGCCGTTCGGTGTCGCTGCGACCGACGTAGGGCATCAGCATCGCCGCGCCCAGGTCGAAGCCATCGGTAAGCGCAAAGCCGATCAGCAGCACGCCGACCAGCACCCACCAGATCATCTTGAGTGTCTCGTAATCGAACATCGTGGGTTCCTCAGGCCAGGGCCGGTTGTTTGGCGTGAGCAGCGTCAACCTGCGCGCCTTGCTCGAAGTGATAGCGACCGGTGTGCAGGCTGCTCGGGCCGAGCCGGGCGAACTTGATCATCAGGTACATCTCGATGATCAGCAGCACGGTGTAAAAACCGACCAGGGCCAGGATCGAGCCGAGCACATCGCCCGCCGACAGGGTCGAGGCCGACAGGTGCACCGGCAGCACTTCGCCGATGGACCAGGGCTGACGACCATGCTCGGCGACCCACCAGCCGGTCTGGGTGGCAATCCACGGCAGCGGCAGGCTGAACACCGCCCACTTGAGCAACCAGCGCTTGCGGGTTTCGTTCTTGCGCGCCGACGCCCAGAAGGCACAGGCGAACAACAGCAGCATGAGCATTCCGCTGAGCACCATCACGCGGAAGGTCCAGAAAATCGACGCCACTTGCGGGATCGAGTCCAGCGCGGCCTGCCTGATCTGCACCTCGCTGGCGTCGATGACCTTGTCGGTGTACTTCTTCAGCAGCAGGCCATAGCCAAGGTCCTTCTTCACGGCATTGAAGGCATCGAGGGTCTGCTGGCGCTTGTCGCCGCCGCGCAGCTGGCCGAGCAAATCGTAGGCCGTCATGCCGTTGCGAATGCGGCCTTCGTGTTCGGTCACCAGGTCCTTGATGCCGGTGACTTGCTTGTCAACGGAACGCGTCGCGATGAGCCCCATGAGGTAAGGAATCTTCACTGCGTAATCGGTGCGCTGCTCGGCCTGATTCGGCAGGCCGAACAAGGTGAACGCCGCCGGTGCCGGTTCGGTTTCCCACTCCGCTTCAATGGCGGCGAGCTTGGTCTTCTGCACGTCGCCGATCTCGTAGCCGGATTCATCCCCGAGCACGATGACCGACAGGATCGACGCCATGCCAAAAGCCGATGCGATGGCAAACGAACGCCGGGCGAAGGCGATGTCCCGGCCCTTCAGCAGGTACCAACTGGAAATCGCCAGGACGAAGATCGCCCCGGTGACATAGCCCGACGCCACGGTGTGGACGAACTTGACCTGGGCGACGGGGTTGAACAGCAGGTCGCTGAAGCTGGTCAGTTCCATGCGCATGGTGGTGAAGTTGAACTCGGCGCCGACCGGGTTCTGCATCCAGCCATTGGCGATCAGAATCCACAGTGCCGACATGTTCGAGCCGATTGCCACCAGCCAGGTGACCGTCAGGTGCTGGACGCGGGTCAGACGGTCCCAGCCGAAAAAGAACAGGCCGATAAAGGTCGATTCAAGGAAGAATGCCATCATCCCTTCGATGGCCAGCGGCGCGCCGAAGATGTCCCCCACGTAGTGGCTGTAATACGCCCAGTTGGTGCCGAACTGAAACTCCATGGTCAGCCCGGTGGTAACGCCGAGGGCAAAGTTGATGCCGAACAGCTTGCCCCAGAACTTTGTCATGTCCTTGTAGACCTGCTTGCCGGTCATGACGTAGACCGATTCCATGATGGCCAGCAGGAAGGTCATGCCCAGGGTCAGCGGGACGAACAGGAAGTGGTACAAGGCGGTCATTGCAAATTGCAGGCGGGATAAGTCGACGACTGATTCCGAAATCATTTTGGGTTCTTCTCAGAAGATACGGGAGGGGCGCCCAGTACATGCAGGCCGGCTTGCACCCCGTCATCCCTGACCTCCACCGGTGCGTCGAACCAGACGCTACGGATGCCCATCAGCAGGACGAGTTTGATCAACAGGATCAGACCGATGTCTTTGGCCAGCGGGTGTTTGAGGAAGTCGAAAGGACCGGGCATGTTGAGGACTCGTCGGGGTGCGCGGTATTTTTCCTACAGGGCCTTCCGATACCGTTGATCCAGATCAATAAGGCGCGTTTACTCGGATGTGGCAGATCGCCACAGCTCTGCCTGACGGCAGAGGGTTTCGCCTTCGGCGAGTTACGTGGAAAGGCACCCAAGTCGCGATTTGTGTCGTCTGGATTTCCTGCGTAGGAAGATCAGAAGCAAAGGCGAGAGCAAAGCAAAGGCGAGAGCAAAGCAAAAGCTTCCCGGCTAAAGCCAGTCCTGCACCCTGGGTCCGCGCGACTCCCACTGAATGCACGCGCGGCTGTCAGTGGGACCGGCTTTAGCCGGGAAGAGGCCCGCCCGGGCACCGTTGATTAACGGTTGCCTGCGATGTACGGGGTTTGGACGACGGGTATTTTCAGAAAAGCTGGTGCGCCCGGACCACCGAACCGGTATGTGCCCAAGCTGTTAGGATGAACGGCAGGAAGCCGTCTCAAGTGGCGGATTATTCAGCCGATATCCCGGTGTGCAAGCCAGCAGGCCACCGACGATGCCCGACATTTACGGCCCGGAACCTGTCGCTTTGCAGCCCATGAGGTAGCTATCGATGACATCCCATTCGCTCATTCACACACTGGGCAGCGCACTCTGCGTGGCGCTGTTGCTGTGCATGGGCGTTGGCGGCTCAAAAGCTGAATCGATTCAGGCAGACCCGGTTGACCCTGCGCCAATCCACGTCGTCACTGAAGAACTGCCGCCCTACAACATGACGCGCAACGGCGTCGTCACCGGCATGAGCACCGAGGTGGTTCAGGCGGTGCTGAAGGAGGTCAACGTCCAGGCTTCCATTCAGTCGATGCCCTGGGCGCGAGCCTATGACCTGGCGCTGCATTCCCCCAATGTGCTGATCTACTCCATCACCCGCACCGGCGAGCGCGAACGGCTGTTCAAGTGGGTCGGCACCATAGCCGAGTCCCGCTGGTACCTGTATTCATCTGCCCGTCATCCTGTGAGCCTCCTGAGCCTGGACGACGCCCGGGACTGGCAGACCGCGACCGTCAATGAAGACGTCGGCGAGCAATACCTGATGGCGCGCCAGTTCCAGACCGGCCATCAATTGCAATCGAGCAACCGATACGAATTCAATTACCAGAAGCTGCAGACCGGCCACGTCGACCTGTGGATTTCCGACGAGCTCAATGCGTATTACATCGCCCGGCAGGCAGGCGATGATCCCGCTCGGACACTGGTTCAGTCCTTGCGCGTGCCGGAGCTTGAAGACGCCGGCGGTTTCAGCATGGCGTTCAGCGCCGGAACGCCCGACGCCACGGTCCAGCGGTTCAAGAAAGGCCTGGACGCCATTCGCGCCAACGGCACCTACGACGCCATCGCGCGCAAATGGCAATGAGCATGCCGATCGAGACGCCGTCCGCCCCCTCCGCTCCACCGCGCACCGGTTCGCTGGCGCGGCGTCTGGTGGTGGCGACCCTGGCGTTCTGCGTGTTATTCACGGCGGCGACGGTGCTGGTGCGCACCTGGTTCGCCTGGAACACCAACCTGGCAACCATGAACGCCGAACTGAGCCTGATCGATCAGGTGTTCCAGGGCACGCTGTCCAAGGCGGTGTGGGAAATGGATGACCAGGCGCTGCAGACCCAGATCGACAGCGTGGCCACGGCGGCGCCAGTGGGCAGGGTTCAGCTGAGAATCCTGCGGCCCGGTCGCGCCCCTGAAGTCCTGGAGCGCCAGCATCCCGGCCACACGGGTTCGTTCCGCGCGCCGGCGCTGCATCGGCAATTGGCCGTCACGCCCTACCCTGGCGCCAGTGAAGTGGTCGGCGAGCTGACCATCGAAGGCGACGAGAGCCTGCTGTGGAAACGTCTGTGGAAAGAGGTCGCGGTGATCATGCTCACCCAGATCATCCAGTCGCTGGCGCTGGCCGGCCTGATCATGGGCATGTTCAACCGCTCGGTGACCCTGCACGTGCGGCGCATCGCCCGGCACCTGGAACACCTGACGCCGCTCAACCTGAAGACGCATCTGACACTGGAGCGTCGCGGCAAGGCGGGCGATGAACTGGACCTGCTGGAAGCGGGCGTCAACGACCTGCAGGACAAACTGGCCGCGCACCTGGAGCGCCAGGCACGCGACGAGGTTGCCCTGTCTGCCAGCCGCGACCAGCTCGCCGAACTGGTCGAGCAACGCACCGCACAGCTCAAAGCCGCCAACACGCGGCTGGAAGCGCTGACCCGTTTCGACCCGCTCACCGGCCTGGCCAACCGTCGCCACTTCGATGAGCTCAAGGAGCTGGAATTCAACCGCGCGCTGCGTCATCGCCAGCCGTTGTCGGTGCTGATGTGCGACATCGATTTCTTCAAGCGTTACAACGACACCTACGGCCATGCCAAGGGCGATCAGTGCCTGCGCGACGTGGCGCTGGCAATGAGCGCCCTGTTTTCCCGCTCCGGCGAGCTGGTGGCACGGCTGGGCGGCGAAGAGTTTGCCGTCCTGCTGCCTGGGCAGAACGAACAGCAGGCGCTGGCCTCGGCGGATCGCCTGCGCGACCTGCTGGCCCGCCAACAACTGGCACACAGTGCCTCTTCTGTTTCGCCCTTCGTGACGCTAAGCATCGGCGTGGCCGAGCTTGATCGGGCGAACATGGAGCACTTCGATCAACTGCTGCAGAGTGCCGACCGTGCGCTGTACCGGGCGAAAAGCCAGGGCCGGGACCGCTGTGTGATCTGAACCGAGAGGAATGGCATGGGAAAGTTTCATCGTCCGCGCAACGTTCTGGCCACGTTCATGATGCTGTGCGTGTGCCTCACCGCTGGTGCCACGACACTGCAGGTGGTGACCGAAGACTCCTCCTACAGTGCGCTCGACGGCGACAAAGTGGTCGGAGTCGCCAGCGAAGTCGTCGAGATGACGCTGGCCAACGCGGGCATCACCGATTACCACATGGCGCTTTACCCCTGGGCCCGGGCCTATGACATCGCGCGCCTCGAAGCAAACGTGTTGATCTACCCGATCATCCGTAGCAGTGACCGCGAAGGACTGTTCAAGTGGGTCGGCGAGCTGGAGCACGTCAACCCCACGTTCTACAAACTGCGCAAGCGCCACGATGTGAGGGTCAACGCGTTGCAGGACGCCAGCCATTACACCGTCGGAGTGGTGCGCGACGATTCGCGGCATCAATATCTGGAAAGCAAAGGGTTCAGCAAAATGGTGGTCTCGGCCAATAACCTCGACAACCTGCGCAAGCTGATCAGCGGCCAGGTCGAGCTGATTCCCATGCCCGAGCGCGAGGCGCGGGAGCAATGTGCCGATCTGCACATTGATTACGACGACCTGGAAAGCGTCTTCGTCCTCGACGAACTGTCCAAAGGCCTCTACGTCGCCCTCAGCGCCAGCACACCGGACGAGACGGTGCAACGCATCACCGCCGCCTTTGCCAGGCTCAAGCAGGACGGCACGGTGGACAAGCTGATCGCGGGGCAGTAACCGCCAGCATCGCGAGCAATCGGGAGAGCGAACCGCCAGCCCGCAATGGCCCGTAAACCTGTTCAAGCCTTGGAAGCTGGCGGGTTATCGATTTCACAAAGTCTTCACAATCGTTTTGGAAAACTCCGCGCGATCTGTCTCGCCCGCCCCTTCCGGCAGCCTTCGACTAACGCTGCGCACGTCTGCGCAGCGAGAATGGAGCGGCCTGATGCACCCTCCTCCCAGGCACTGCGCAGTCCCTTATATGGAAATGAAATCGATGGTCAAACCGGTCACGTCTACTCGTCTGGTAATGGTGTTTTCCCTGTGTCTGGTGGTGTTCTACAACCTGGCGACGTGGCGCGCGCTGGTCGATCTGGCGCAGTTGCAGGGCGTCAAAGCCATCGCGTTCTATGCCTCGTTCGCCTTCCTGTTATGGGCCGCCATTACCCTGCTGCTCACGCCCTTTTCGTTTCGTCCGACGCTCAAGCCGGTGCTGAGCCTGGTTGCCCTGTGCTCGGCCGCCGCCGCGTACTTCATGAACAGCTACGGCGTCAGCATCGACACGACGATGATGCAGAACGTGCTCGAAACCAACCCGGGCGAGGCCGAAGCCTTGCTGAGCGGCAAGCTGTTTTTGTACCTCGGCCTGCTGGGCGTGTTGCCGACGGCGCTTGTCTGGTGGCTGCCGGTGACGTATCGCCGCGTGCTGCCCGGGCTGGTCAACAAAGTGCTGGTGTGCGTCGGCTGCCTGCTGGTGATCGCTGCCGCCGTCGGGCCCTTCTACTCGACCTACGCGCCGATCTTTCGCGATGAAGACAAGCTGACCCACTTTATCAACCCGACCAACTACCTCTACGCCGTCGGCAAGCTGACCAAGCAGACGGTCGCCATCAAAGAGACGTTGAAGATCCAGACCGTCGGCGCCGACGCGGCCCTTAGTCCCCAAGCACAACAGCGGGCGAAGAAAAGCCTGATGATCATCGTCGTCGGCGAAACGGCCCGGGCCGATCACTTTTCCCTCAACGGTTACCCGCGGGAGACCAACCCGGAGCTGAAACAGCAGGACATTCTGAATTTCACCCACGTGGCTTCGTGCGGCACCTCCACCGCCGTCTCGGTGCCGTGCATGTTTTCCAAATTCCCGCGCAGCGATTACAGCGACAAAAAAGGCAAGACCTACGAAGGCCTGCTGGACATGCTCCAGCGCGCCGGCCTCAAGGTGGTGTGGCTGGACAACAACAGCGACTGCAAGGGCACCTGTCTGCGTGTGCCGCACAGCGACATTCCGAAAAGCCAGCCGAGCCCCTTCTGCGATGGCAAGAACTGCCTGGACGAGTCGCTGCTGTTCGGCTTGCAGGATTACATCGATTCGCTGCAGGACAACGCCGTTATCGTGCTTCATTCTGACGGCAGCCACGGCCCGGAATACTACGATCGCTACCCCAAGAGCCTCGAGCGTTTCACGCCTTTCTGCCACACCAATCAGTTGGGCAGCTGCACGTCCGACGAGCTGAAAAACGTCTACGACAACACCATTCTGTACACCGACCATTTCCTGTCGCAGACCATCGAACTGCTCAAGCGCAATCAGGACAAGGTCGATGCTTCGATGATCTACGTTTCGGACCACGGCGAATCCCTGGGCGAAAACGGCATTTACCTGCACGCGGCCCCCTATGCCATCGCGCCGGTGGCCCAGACCCATGTGCCAATGGTGATGTGGTTCGGCCACTCGACCCTTGAAAACGCCCGGGTTGACCGCCGCTGCCTGGCCGCCAGGCAAGACCAGCCCCACCTGAGCCATGACTACCTATTTCATTCGGTGCTAGGCTTGCTCGGCGTCACCACCACCGAATACCAGCCGGCGCTGGACATCTTTCACAGCTGCACGCGCAACGAGGGGTAAGTTGCAATGACCTGTCAGAACCCGGTGAAACGTCTCGACACACCGGTGTTCTGGCGGGACCCGGCGTTGCCGTTCATTGAGGCGCGCTCCATCGAAGACGGGCGCAAGGTCTGTTATTCGCGCCATTCCCATGAGGTGTTTTCCATCGGTGCGATCACGGCCGGACGCAGCACCTACCTGCACGAGAAGACCACGCAAACCATTGCCACCGGCACCGTGGTGGTGATGAACCCCGCCGAGGTCCACGCCTGCAATCCCATCGACGACGAGCCCTGGTCCTATCTCATGCTGTACGTCAATGCACGGTGGCTGGGCGCACTTCAGCGGGATGACGGGGTGAGCAACGGGGGCGTTTTTCGCGGATATCCGGCGACGCACACTCAGGACTCGCAGCTGTTCGAGGGCTTGGTGGATCTGCATCGGCGCCTGGTGGACTCGCGGCTGGAGACGCTGGCGAAATACGAAGCGGCTGTCGCGTTTTTCACCCGGGTCGAAGAGCGCCTCGGCGGATCGTCGCCCGCGCCGAGACACGCCAACCCGAAGGTCGAACGCGCGGCGCGTTACATCGATGAGCATTACTTGCAACCGATTCGGCTGGAGGAATTGTGCGCCGTGGCAAATCTGTCGGAGGCCTACCTGATTCGCGCATTCGAGCAGCACTACCACATGACCCCGCACGCCTGGCTGGTCAACCGGCGCATTCAGCACGGTCAGGCCCAGTTGCGCAGCGGTGAGCCCATTGCCGACATCGCCCAGGAGACTGGCTTTGCCGATCAGGCGCACTTTCAGCGAGCATTCAAAAAACACCTGGCGGCGACGCCGGGTCAATACAAGCCCTGATTCATCCGGCGTGCCTGGGTTGCGCTGAACGCGCTCACAGGTAAAACAGCGACACGGCGCAGCCGGCCAACAGCGCGGCCATGCTGCGGTTGAACACGCGGATGCGCCGGGCGCTGCGCAGATAGCCGCCGAGGAAGGCGCCGGCGTAGGCCCAGCAGCCCACCGACACGTAGCACACCACGAAGTAGATCAGCGCGAACAGGCCAATCAGCCGCGCCTCGCCATCGGCCACGAACGCGCCCATCCCCGCGACTGCCGCCAGCCACGCTTTGGGGTTCAGCCACTGCATCGCCGCGCCGTGCAGAAACGAAGGTTTGCGCGTCGGTTTGGCGAGATCCAGGCGCCCGTCGTCAGTGGCCAGCTTCCACGCCAGATAAAGCAGAAACGCCACCCCGGCCCAGCGAATTATTTCGGTCAGCATCGGGTAACGCTGCAGCACCTCGTGCAACCCGAAACCCGTGAACATCAGCAACACGACGAAGCCCACTGTCGCGCCAAGCACGTGACGCAAAGTCGCTGCCAGCCCAAACTGCGCACCGGCGCTCAGCGCCACAACGTTCACCGGCCCCGGGGAAATGGACGCGGCCAGCGCGAACGCCGCCATGGAAATCATCAGGTTCATTGCACTGCTCTCCCTTCATTGACTGTCGGGAGAGTGTACGAAGCGCGATCGGGACGGGGATTGAACAAAACTGACCCATCACCGACGCCATCCTGGCGTCGGGGTAATCAGTCGTGGGCCTGGGACAGCGGTCGAGCCACTGCTTCGAGGGATTTGCCCTCCGAGGCCACGCCCCAGATCGCCTGCACGACTGCCGCGAATAACATCAGTGCCGCGCCGATCAGGTAGCCGAAGAAGACGGGGCCGCGTTCATGGGTGTCAATCAGCTCGCCGAACAGCGTAGGCCCGACGATGCCCCCGAGCGCCGTGCCGAAGGCATAGAACACCGCGATGGCCAACGCGCGGATTTCCAGCGGGAAGGTTTCGGCGACCGTCAGGTAAGCCGAGCTGGCCGCCGCCGACGCGAAGAAGAAAATGACCATCCAGGCGATGGCCTGTTGCGTCACGTCCAGCACGCCCTGCTGGAACAGATAGCCGCTGATGGTCAGCAAGACCCCGGACACGGCGTAAGTCAGGCTGATCATCACCCGCCGCCCGACCACATCGAACAATCTGCCCAGCAGCAATGGCCCGCAGAAATTGCCCAGCGCCAACGGCAAGACGTACCAGCCGATCGAGGCCGACGGCACCTGATAGAACTCGGTCAGCACCAGGGCGTAGGTGAAGAAAATGGCGTTATAGAAGAACGCCTGCGCGGTCAGCAGCGTCAGGCCCACCAGCGCGCGACGGCGATAGGTGTTGAACAGCGTGTGGAAAATTTCCTTGAGCGGCGTGTGGTCCCGCACGTGGAGACGCAGGGGCGGGCCCACCGGCGCGCTGAGGTCGTGACCCTGACGGCGCAAGCGGTCTTCGATGCCTTCCACAATCACCCTCGCTTCTTCGCCCTGGCCATGAATCAGCAACCAGCGCGGGCTTTCCGGCAACCACAGGCGCATCAGCAGAATGATCAGGCCGAGGACCGCGCCGATGCCGAAACACAGGCGCCAGCCCATGTCCTGGCCGACCCACGCGGCGTCCAATAGCACGAGGGAGCCGACCGCGCCCAACGCCGCGCCGATCCAGAACGTGCCGTTGATGGTCAGGTCAACCCAGCCCCGAAACCGCGCCGGGGTGAACTCCTGAATGGTCGAGTTAATCGCCGTGTACTCGCCGCCAATGCCCATCCCGGTCAGAAACCGGAACAGCAGGAAACTCCAGAGGCTGAAGGAGAACGCCGTGGCGGCTGTCGCTGCGATGTACAGCGCCAGGGTGATGAAAAACAGCTTGCGCCGGCCCAGACGGTCGGTCAGCCAGCCAAAGAACAACGCCCCCAGCACCGCGCCGCTGATGTAGGCGCCACCCGCCAGGCCGATGTCGGTGTTGGTGAGGTGCAGCACCGGGCTGTCTTTCAGCGCGCCGGAGACCGAGCCCGCCAGGGTGACTTCAAGCCCGTCGAGCAGCCAGGTAATGCCCAGCGCAAACACCAGCAACGTATGAAACCGCCCCCACGGCAGGCGATCGAGTCGGGCCGGCAGGTCCGTTTCAAACACCTCGCCCTTGAGCTCGGCCGCGACGCCCTGCCTTTTGCTGATCGCCATGACTCGTCCCCGTGTAAGGCAAGTGATCTGTGGGTTCAGAGTCCGCGAGCCGGTCAGGAGTTCAGCGCAGCGCCGGGACAACTTGAGATCGCAGCCCATTCGCTGAAGCTGCGGGACAGAGCTTGCTCCAAAAAGGCCGGGGTATTGATCGTTCCCACGCTCTGCGTGGAAACGCCGCTCAGGACGCTCCGCGTCCCGCTTCCAATGAGATGACGCGGAGCGTCATGGGATGCATGTCCACGCAGAGCGTGGGCACGATCAAATGCAAAGAACCTGCAGGAGCTCAAAAAAAACCCACCAAACGGTGGGCTTCTTTTTTCCAGCACTAGCACGTGACGTTAAACGTTAAACACCGTCACCAGCTTGGTGTTCAGGTACGCCTCGATGGCTTCGGTGCCGCCTTCGGAGCCGTAGCCGGAATCCTTGATGCCGCCAAATGGCACTTCAACCAGACCAATGCCCTGGTGGTTGATCGACAGCATGCCGGCTTCGATGCGGGTACTGAGGATGTGGGTGGTCTTCATCGATGACGTGAAGGCATACGACGCCAGGCCAAACGGCACACGGTTGGATTCCTTGACGGCGTCTTCAACCGTGTCGAACGGCACCAGTAACGCCACGGGACCGAACGGTTCCTCGTTCATGATGCGCATGTCGGTGGTCAGCCCGCTGATCACCGTCGGCTGGAAGAAGTAGCCAGGCCCTTCGATGGCCTTGCCGCCGACGTGAACCTTCGCGCCTTTATCGCTGGCGTCCTTGATCAACGCGCTCAACGCCGGAATGCGCCGCTCGTTGGCCACCGGCCCCATGGTCACGCCCTGCTCCAGGCCGTTGCCGACTTTCAGCTCATGGGTGTGGCCGACGAACTTCTCGGCGAACGCCTCGAACACGCCGCGCTGCACCAAAATGCGCGTGGGTGACACGCAGACCTGACCCGCGTTGCGAAACTTGGCGCCGGCCAGCGTACGCGCCGCCAGGTCGATGTCCGCGTCGTCGAAGACCAGCGCCGGAGCGTGACCGCCCAGCTCCATGGTCGCGCGCTTCATGTGCTGACCGGCCAGTGCTGCAAGTTGCTTGCCGACCGGCGTCGAGCCGGTGAAGGTGACTTTTTTGATGGTCGGGTGCGCAATCAGGTAACTGGAAATCTGCGCCGGATCACCGTAAACCAGGCCGATGACACCGGCCGGAACGCCGGCATCGACAAACGCACGCACCAGCTCGGCGGGCGATGCCGGGGTTTCTTCCGGGGCCTTGACGATGATCGAGCAGCCGGCCGCCAGCGCCGAAGACAGCTTGCGCACCACCTGATTGATCGGGAAATTCCACGGCGTGAACGCCGCCACCGGACCGACCGGCTCCTTGATGACTTTCTGCTCCACCGAAACGTTGCGCGACGGCACCAGGCGGCCATAGGCGCGGCGACCTTCTTCGGCCAGCCAGTCGATGATGTCGGCGGCCGACAGGGTCTCCATGCGGGCTTCAGCCAGCGGCTTGCCCTGCTCGCGGGTCATGATGTTGGCAATGTGATCGACCCGGTCACGCAGCAGATCGGCGGCCTTTTGCATGATCTTGTAGCGGTCGTAGGCCGGGGTGCTGCGCCAGGTTTCAAAGCCGAGCTCGGCTGCGGCCAGGGCCTGGTCGAGATCGGCGATGTTCGCATGGGCCACGGTGCCGAGCGTTTCGCCGTCGGCCGGATTGATCACATTGAGGGTACGACCGTCAGCGCTGGCACGCCATTGACCATCGATGAACAGCTGAACGTCTGGATACATGGGGAACTCCGGATGCGCCTGCGGGAGGCGGAGGGAAGAAAGGCGCGGCGGCCCGAGCGAGCGGGCGCCAATCGCGATCAAATCGGTTGCGGGACCTTTCAAGAGATAGGGGCGGCCACGGCCGTTTTCAATGCTAGATCTGCATCAACTGCCGGGCGTAGGCGTGCAGCACTTCGCGCTGGATCATGAAGCTGGCGTACTTGCCTTCGCGCAGCGTGAGGATGAGCCCGGCGCGCTCAAGCTCTTTGGTGTGATGGGAAACGGTAGCAGCGCTGATCGGATGCTCCTTGAGCACTTCGGCGCAAGGCAACGCCTGATCGCTGGCGCCGATCTGGACCAGAATACGGTAGCGGCGGCTGTCAGCCAGCGCCCGGGCAATCAATGCCACTTGCGAGTCACTCAACGGAAAATGCTGTGCCGTGCTCATGATGATCGTGACGCCTCAGTGGAAACCTCCTTGTCAGAGATACTGCTTAACAAACCCGACAGACCGATGACAGTCACCCCCCGACAGTCACCCCTATTGAGGCTGCCGGCCAAGGATGGTTCAGCGCCAAGGTCCAGGGCTTTGACAGACGTTGCAGAGTGGCGTCACGTTTGCCCCTGCCATCCGCCGACGCAGAACCTCTCGCCGCGCGTGAGGTCGCACAGTTGAATCGTCAGGCCGTTTGAAGGGGTGTGCTGCGCCCCAGCTGCCTGCCACGGGAGTCACCGATGCCGCTACGCCTGATCCGCACCCTCCTCGCCGGCCTGAGCATAGTGCTCGCACTGAGTGCCTGCGCGCTGTTTCCACATCGCGATCCGCTGAACATCAACGTGGTCGGCATTGAGCCATTGCCCGGTCAGGACCTTGAAATTCGTTTTGCCGTGAAGCTGCGGCTGCAAAACCCCAATGACACCGACATTCAGTACGACGGCGTAGCGCTGAATCTTGACGTTAACGGCACGTTGCTGGCCTCCGG
>NZ_DASVUM010000131.1:0-10008 GCF_036387035.1 Pseudomonas sp.
GACAGCCAGCCCTTGCCAGTAGAACCTGATCATCGCCGTATCAGCGTAATCCGAAGCCCATACCCTTGAGCTCTGCAACGAGCGCTTCACGGCCATGCAGGCTGGAAACGCTGCGCAGCCGGCTAACGACCTGCTCCGACCACCCCGAAGCCTTCATGCCTTCACGTTCGTAGAAAGCACCCAGGCGCTCATCGTATTCAGCGAGCACGCCCTCCTCGCCGGCGGCCGAATAGGTCTCGTGATGCAGCACCGCGCGTTGAGGCAGTCTCGGCTTCACCTTGGCCGACCGCTCTGTGGACGGGTAGCCCACGCACAGGCCGAACACTGGATAGACGTGCGGGGGCAATTCAAGCGCTTTGGCGACGCCTTCGATGTCGTTGCGAATCGCACCGATGTACACACTGCCGAGACCAAGAGACTCAAGGGCGACGACGGCGTTCTGGGCGGCGAGGGCTGCGTCGATGGTCCCCAGCAAGAGGCTCTCAAGGTACGGAAGCGCCTCCAGTTCGACGTCGGCCTGTGCGGCAATCCGTGACACCCGGGAGAGGTCGGCGAGCCACACGAAGAACAGCGGCGCTTGATGGATGTAGGCCTGATTGCCTGCAAGTGCCGACAACTGACTCTTGCGCTCGCCGTCCTGAACGGCCACTACACTCCAGACCTGCAGATTCGAGGAAGTGGAAGCCGACTGCGCGGCGGTGACCAGCGTCTCGATGGTGCCTTCGGGCAGCGCCTGGTCAGTGAAAGCCCGAACACTTCGGTGGTCGAGCAATTGATCCAGGGTGTCGTTCCATTGCTTGAGCGGCGTGATGTCTGGCGCGCCGTAGCGGGCAGCCAGTTTGGGCTGGGCGGTTGCTGTCATCTGAGGTCTCCAAAGAAGGTCGAGACTACCAAATCATGCCCGGCGCGGCACATCTGTCTCGGACCTGGAGCGCGGCGCCTAGCTTTCGCCGAGATCCAATTTGGCTTGGGCGGCTACTCGTGCTCTGAAGGCACTCACTTTGGCAATTGTTCCGCAAGCCCGGCCATCCGCGCCTCCCTTGGACATACCGCACCAACGCTTACCGCCGTTGCGAGTGGTGTCATAGAAAGCCCAACGGCAATCGCCACACGTTTTAAGTCGCGACCACGTACCTGCCGAAATCGCATTGGCAACCACCGCAAGCGTATGGGCGATGTAACTGCTGTCGGCAGGTATCACGCGTAGCCGGGGCACGCCCTCGTCCGTAGATTCGACGTGCACTGACAGCGCTTCGTGTGAGAACCAGTCGTTCAGCAGATTGCGGTCATCGTCCAGGCCCTCGCACGATTTCCGTAAATCCGAGCGCAGCGCCAGCAGCCTCTCCAAGGTGTCGCTATCGGCCCGAGGGTGCCGCGAAAGCTCGTCACGCCAGCGTTCAGCGCTACCCCATAGCAGCTGCAGATCGTCCATTTCCATGCGCGTCTGGTTCGAAATCGACCACGTGTTAATGAAGCGCCTGACGCATTCGAGACCGTCAGGTGCTGCCTGATTCTGAGTTTGCATCGTCGCTCCTGTTGCAAAGGCCACCGATGTAAGTAACCATTAAAATAACATTGGTGGTTACGGGATCTCGACATGGCCAGGGAAGAGCACACCGATCAACCGATTTGGCCCCAAGATATTCGCAGATTGCTGTGGATGCAGGGAGTGATGAATACCTCCCATTTCATGACCATTCCGCTACTGGCGCTGTACATGTCAGCGAATCTTCAATTTGGCGCAGCGGCACTCGCGTCGGTGATGTCTGCCAATCTGCTTTGCGCGCAAGTGTTGCCGCTCGCTGCAGGCGCGGTTGCTGATCGGTTCGGCTCACACAGGATCATCACCTTGGGCCTGATGCTAAGGGGCTTGGGGTTTCTGGGGTTTGGCTGCTTCGACGGGGTGGGCGCCTGGATAGGCTGTGCAGTGTTGGCGGGTACGGGAGTCGCGTGCTACGAGGGCGGCGTGTATGGCCTGTTTGGCAGGCAACCCAGGGAACGCCTATCGGCTCTCTTCGCTTCCAATAACCAAATGCTGAACGCCGGAGCAGCGATAGGACCGATTATCGGCGGTCTCGCGGCCTTGGGGCAGATCCGTGTGGCCTTCGGTGTCAGCGCAATTTTGTTCATCCTTCTCAGCGCGGTTGCCCACCGGGCGAAGTTCGGCTCATCCGTGAGGTTCGTCAGGCAGCCCATGATGAAAAACGTGAAGGCAGCCGCTACACATGCAGGGCTCTGGCGGTTGATTGCGGTTTCATTGCCGTGGTTCTTCCTGTTCCCACAGCTTTACGTTGCATTCCCCATGTACGCGGGACAATTGGCAGGCCCTCATGCAGCGTCTGCCATTTACGTCCTCAATGGCGTTGTCGGGCTCGCCTTCATCATGCTGGCGAAGCGCTGGATGACCAGAGTAAATCCTGCATCCCTGACAACATGGGCTTATCTGGGAGCAGGATTCGCGTTCGCCAGTCTTGCTGTCCTGCAGGGGATCGAGTGGTTTCTGCTGTTCATCGTGGCCTACACAGTCATCGAAACCCTCCTGCTCCCCACGCTTGAAAGTATGACCGCGTCGTTGGCAACGGACGGTAGCCAGGGAACGTTTTTCGGGGTAATGAGTGCGGTGGGAGCACTTAGCGGCGCCGCTGGTTATTACGTGGGAAGCTGGCTCATCGTGAACCGCAGCCCTGCTGAAACGTGGTCAGCCTTGGGAAGCGTAGGGTTTCTCGGTTTTACAGTTTCCGTGCTGCTGCTTCGCAGGTCGCAGTCCAATGGGTCGTTACACTAGCCGGTCGCTCGAGCCTGCGGTTGCACCGAACCGCTGGACGTCGCGGCATAGCCGCCCTTTCAGATTTTCCATGGATGAATTGTGATGCTCAGATTTCTCGCGCTCGCCGCTGTGGCCATCGGTACGAACACCTGCATCGCCGATGAGGCACAAGACCAGGCGGGCGCCTTCGCCAAGATGTACGGATCGCTTTGCCTGCATAACCTGCCCGACCTTCAAGCCCTGCGGGACAAGCTGGCACCCATGCCCAAGCTTCCCCCCGACCAGGCAGCCCTGTTTCTCTCGAATGCAGCTGGAGACGCTTGGCCTGTGCCGGACAAGCGCGGTACGTTTGTACTGGCTTTGCCCACCGGGAAGAACCTGTGCGCCGTATATGCTCGCAGGGCGGACACGGACAGTGCCGCCAGCCTTTTCACAACGCTTGTGGCCAGCCCACCGCCGCCGTTTGTGGTGAAACGGGTGAGGGATGAGAGCAGACAGACTGCCGTGAACGGGATGACCCACACCGTCTCCTACGAATGGTCTGTCCCGAACAGTGCGCGAAAAATGCTGTTCACTCTCACCACTGCACCCTCTCCCACCGCAAGCATTCAGGCGCTTGGGACGGCCGCGATAGTCGGGCCGTGAGTCAGCCAAAATCCGAAGCGGCGCAGGCAGTCGCTTCTATCAAGACGACAGACTTCAATTGCAGGTGAACCGGTGGCCTATCAACCCTTGCAGTGCAGCCTTTACGACCTCATCGAAGTGTTTTGCATGCGCGGCTACGAGATTTTGATCGAGACGACCCAAACGAGCGTCATCCAGGGCCAGGCACTGACAACGCGAACCTCCTCGACTCAAGAAGAGTTCATCCAGGTGAAGTCACCACAGGGGTTGCAGGAGATTCGGCTGGACAAGGTCATTGCCATTACCGTCTTGTCGGAGGGCGCTGGCTTCGGGCGAGTCGAGTTCGGCGCCTGCCCCTGCGACATCGCCTGAACCCTGATACGGCCAGGCCACAACGTCGGGTCAGCGCACCAAGCGCTCAACCGTCAGTCACTCCAACCGAACGAGCATCAACACACACATTCCAAACCTCCATGCACCGCGCAACGCAGTGCCAGGAGGTTGTGATGAACACAGACATCCAGTTTCAAAGTGGCATCGGCGGCGACGATCCCATGCCGACATCACCCGACCCGCTGTCGCCTCGCCGAACCGACTTGAACCCGAGCGACCGGCCAGGCGTCGATGAGCTACCTCATAACGAGGGGGAAATACCGCTCGACACGGATGAGGAAGCCACGCGCCAGCAGAACATGCCGGATGTCGATGTGGCTAACGCTGAACTCGACGATCAGCCGAATCCGCGGTAAAAGCCGGCCAGGGGGCGACATCCATTTTCATGCGCCTGGCCGGAGCCGACGTGTCGGGGCGATGATGAATTCACCTACTGCTCACGACAACGTGTAGACAGGGCCCGAATCGGCTCGGATCCACGGCTCCTTCCAGATCATTCCTTGCAATGTCCGCGCTTCTTTTGGTGTTTGGTGCAATGCTTTTCATCTTCGCCATGCAGCCACTTATCCCGCTGCTCTTTTTCCCAAGGCGAAAGACATGCGTTGAAACCGCGTCCCCACCCTACCCTGTAACGCTCCTGAAGATGAGCCCGGGCGTCAGCATCCCGCGCCTTATACCCGGAACCGTGCTCCCGGGCGTCGCATCCCCTGTGAAACCCGTCTCCATAAGCCCCGGTTAGCGGGGCTGTCTGAAACCAGGCGCACCCACCTAGAGAAACCATTACGCACATGACAAGCCTGATACCGAGAAACGGTTTGGCCACAAAGCACTTCCCGTAGCGCAGAAAACTTAGGGGGAGAATCTACGCATGAGATCACGATGACATTACTTTGTTCGCCATGCACTGGGCGTTTCCAGCAATTTTTATCTGACGGTTAGACGGGTCTCAAACCGCCCCTCGCCCTCTTTATCGCGAGTCGAGCTTCATCCGCTTCAAGCCCGACGATCTGTTATGCACCGACCACTAGGCACCTGCGTCGACCTCGTTCTCGTCCGCAAACGCTTCTATCGTTTCAAGATCCAGAACGTCCAGATTGACCTGGGCGATCAGCGCCGAGAACGCCAGGTTCGCGGCAAGTACGCGAAGGTCCTCCGCCCACGCGGGTTGATAGACCGGTTTCTGTAGCCAACCAGATTCAAACAGCGGGGCCAGGCGCAAGGTATCGCCCAGATCGAGGCGCCCGGCGAACAGATGGCCTACCAACTCTGGCCGGCTGTCACGAATCGCTACGCGAAGCAGCGTGTGAACGCCGAGCAGTCCGGTCAGGTAGACGGCGTCCTTGGTGAACGCCGAGCCACCCTTCAGATCGGTTCCCCTGAATATCCTTTGAGCTGAGCGGAAGGACTCCTGCTCCGACTGGCCGGCTTCAAGAAAGCCCTCGAAGACTTGTACGAAATCAGCGCCGTCCAACGCCTGCTGGACCGCGAGGACGCGTAGGGCGAGACGACGCAGCCGCTTGATGTCCATGCTGCCCGTGACCAGTTCAGCCAGCGCAGCGATACCCTCCTGGGTCTGCGTCGTGCGTGGCGCACCCAGCCCCATGCTTTTCAAATTGGGTTGGAGCTTACCGTTCTGCGCGGTTGCGACATGTACAAAGGCTTCATGCTGCAGCAGTTGTTTTTTATCGAGTTCCGAAAAACGCGCGCGGGCACTCAGCCGAATCCGGCTAACCCCGGCAATCGCCTTGGCGGCCAGGGTGGCGTCGAGAACCACGGCAATGCGGCCGGGTCCGAAAAAGCGGTCGAGTTCCGGCTGCATCCAGGCGGCAAAGTCTTCTGCCGGGATTTGCGCGGGGCTTGGGGAAATCTCTCCGCTACGAAGAAGCGCATCAGTGGTCTTGATAAAGAATTGAGCCGCGCCGAGCGTGCTCAGATGCTGGCCCGGATACTTCAAGTCAGGACGCCGATACAGGGCTGCCGAGTGACGGGTGAAATCGGATGTACCAATGGCGCCGAGCATGCGTCCTGCCGTGGCATAGCTGTGCGCAGTCATGGCCAGGTATCGCCCGGCGGGATGGCCCTTGTCACAGCGGCCGATAAAATCTTCCAGCGCAGCGATCTCCGCATTCAGCTTGCGCGGCTGCAACTCGACCTTGGGTAACGCAGCACGCTTGGCACGCCAACGCTCAAGAAACCGTTCTTCGATCCCGTCTGGCCAGGCCAGGGCATCCAGCACGCGTATCTTGCGCGCCAGATCCGGTAGACAGGAATCGAGTTCGGACACCGATGCAGTGCTCATCGCAAAGCCCCGGTGGTTTGCATTCCACCGCGCGCCGGCGCTTCGATCGGCTCATACGGGCTGGAAGTGTTTTGAAGGGGTGCATTCATTTCGAGCTCCTCGGGCGGCGCGGCTTTCATCGCTGCTGATAAAGCTCCGAGACATTGGATGAAATCTCGTTCCCGGCGCGCCGTTCGGCAGGCGATAAGCGGCCAGTGCCTGCGACGCAAATGGAACCCTTGCCCGAATAACCTGAGCCAGGCCGCCCGGCGGCCACCTCGGGGTTCGAGGTGTATTCCCCATGTGGCTTGACTATCATGCGCGCTTTGTCTGAGCAAAATCGGGAAGCACTCATGACCCTTATCGACTGCCGCGGTACCGGGCTGGAACGTGGCCGGGCACACGGTGAATCTGCCCGGGCGCAAGTGGTTGCTGCCGTTGACCATTGGGCCCAGGCAACCCTGGCCAGCAACCCCTCGGCTGCCAGCATTGAGCAATACGCCAAAGGCATGCTGAGCAGCACAGGGCTGCTGAACACAGCCACGCGGCAAACCCCGGATTTGGTGGATGAAGTGCGCGGCATCGCTGAAGGCGCGGGGCTGCCCTTCGACGTGATCGCCGCCTATAACTTCATGGATGAGCAGTGGTGGTTCGACCTTCCCAAGCCGCCGCCTTGGGAGCCTGGTTGCAGCGTGCTCGGCCACACCACCGGCCAGCGAACCGTTCTGGCGCAGCACATGGACCTGCCGGCGTTCATGGACGGCTCCCAGGTGGTGTTGCGCCTGGCTGCAAACGACCAGCCTGAAGCCCTGGTGTTAAGCGCCGCCGGGCTTATCGGCCTCACCGGGGTGAACCGCGCGGGCGTAGGCGTGTGCGTCAACACCTTGCTGATGCTGCGCCACCAGCCCGATGGCCTGCCGGTCGCTTTTGCGCTCCGTCATGCGCTGGCCCAACACACCGCCGAGGCGGCGGATCAGGCGCTGCATGCATTGGATCACGCCAGCGGCCAGCATTACCTGGTGGGCGACCGCCATGGCCTCTACAGCCAGGAGTGCTCTGCCAGCGGCTGCGCGGTGGGCCCCAGGGTTAAGACCGGTACCGTGAGCCACACCAACCACCCGTTGCACAGCCAGGACATCAACCCGCAGGGCCTTGCACTGCTCGAATCGGTTGGACGAGTGGCCAACTCCGAAGCGCGCCTGGCATGCCTTGACGATAACCGGGCCTTGGCGGCCGAAGCCTCTGCGGTAATGGCCTTGCTGTCGCGCACCGATGTTCCGCTGGCCATCAAGCCCGGGCCCAGGACCCGCACCCAGACGTTCGGCTCGGTTGTGTTCGAGCTGGCTGACCAGGCCCAGGCATCCTTCTGCCTGGGCCAGCCAGGTACGCAGCCGTGGCAGCAGGTGCGGTTCCTGTCCTGATCAGCGGTGCCGGAATCTGGTTTCACGCCGTTTAGACCCGGCAGCCCGCGTGGGAATACGCGTACCACTTCAAGCAGGGGGAGTGGACAACCACAAGAGCTGTTGATCCATAGAGCGAGCCAGTCTGAGCTGACGATTCCAGCCAGCCGTTAGATGCCTGCATGCATCCCCCGCTGTTTGAACGACAGCTTGACGCCTGGAAGCTGACGGCCGGTTATCAAGTTCAGGACGAATGCGCAGATAACCCGTTAGCACAGATCAACCCTCTCGCAACACTGTTCAAGGACCGAACCATGACGCCGCCCTCCTCCGGTCGTTACCTCGCTCAACCTCGACTGCAACTCCTTTGGGAACCCCTGTGCGTTTCCATCGCCGCCAGTATCGGGGTGCTGGCCATCAATGGCACAAGCACCGCCAACCTTGGCCTGAGTGCGGCGCTGGTTGCGTCGGGCATCGCTGCCGGCATTTGGTCTGCACGGTCTCGGCAACGGACCTGCGAGAAAGCCGTCGCCGACGCTATCGCCCAGCACACCCTGGACCAGGCCAACACCCTCGCAGATCGGGCGAGCGTACAACTCAATGAGGTCATGCTCGGCGCGATGCCGATCTGGGCCAAACAGGTCGAAAGCTCGCGCCAGCAGACTGAAACCGCCATCGTATCGCTGACCAGCCGCTTCACCGGCATCTCCTCGCGCCTTGAAGAAACCGTGCAAGCCTCGCAACTCGCTGCCGGCGAACTGGCGGGCAGCGGCGGTGGCGGTGCCGTACAGGTCCTGGCGCAAAGCGAAGACGAACTGGTCAAGGTGATCGACTCGCTGAAATCCACCCAGGCAAGCCGCGATCAAACCCTGGCACAAGTGCATAACCTGACCGCCTACACCGGTGAACTGCGGACCATGGCCGCCGATGTGGCGGCGATTGCCGCGCAAACCAATCTGCTCGCGCTGAACGCCGCCATCGAAGCGGCCCGTGCAGGCGAAGCCGGGCGCGGTTTCGCCGTAGTGGCCGATGCGGTGCGGGCCCTGTCGAGCAAGTCCAGCGAAACCGGGCAACAAATGTCCGCCAAGGTTGACGTCATCAATACGGCCATCACTCAGCTGGTGCAGGCGGCGTCCAGCGGCGCCGATCAGGACAGCCAGTCGGTGGCGGTGTCCGACGGCACCATTCAGCGCGTACTGGAGCGGTTCAAGAACGTGACCGGGCGACTGGCCGATTCGGCGGACATGTTGCAGCGGGAGAGCTTCGGCATCCGCGACGAGCTTGCCGAAATTCTCATGAGCCTCCAGTTTCAAGACCGGGTCAGCCAGATCCTCTGCCATGTGCGGGACAACATCGAAGACTTGCACGGCCACCTGCACCAGGCCAGTCAGTCCCCGGATGACCCCGCCTCCATCGATGCCCGGCAATGGCTGGCGCGCATGGAAACCACCTATGCCACTGACGAGCAACGCCGCACTCACCACGGCGACTCGTCAGCGCAACAGCGTTCACAAGAGATAACTTTCTTCTAGGAGAGCCGGTAATGGCTAAAAGTGTATTGGTTGTCGACGACTCCGCGAGCGTTCGGCAGGTGGTCGGTATCGCCTTGAAAAGCGCAGGCTACGACGTGATCGAAGCCTGCGACGGCAAAGACGCGCTGGGCAAACTCAACGGTCAGAAAATGCACCTGATCATCAGCGACGTGAACATGCCGAACATGGATGGCATCACCTTCGTCAAGGAGGTCAAGAAGCTGGCCGGGTACAAGTTCACCCCGGTGATCATGCTCACCACCGAATCCCAGGAATCGAAAAAGCAGGAAGGCCAGGCCGCGGGCGCCAAGGCCTGGGTGGTCAAGCCGTTCCAGCCGGCGCAGATGCTGGCGGCGGTATCCAAGCTGATTCTCCCCTGATGACCGGAGGCTTCAATGCCGCTGCTTTATGAAGCCCGCGACGACACGGCGCACGTGGAGGTTGACGGCGAGTTGACGATCTACACCGTCGCCGATCTTGGCGCGCAGCTGTTACCGCGCCTGGGCGGCACACCGCATCTGGCGCTGGACCTTTCCCAGGTCACCGAGATGGACGGCGCCGGTCTGCAATGGCTGATGCTGATCCAACGCGAAGCCCGCAGGGCCGGTACGCAACTGACAGTCAGTGGCCAGAGCAAGGCGGTGGTTGAAGTACTCGCTCTGTGCAATCTGGTTGCATAGAGACACGTCGGACACGACAAAGGATATGAGCGTGAGCATCAATCTGGATCAGGCACAAGCGACGTTCATCGTCGAAGCGCGGGAACAGCTGCAGGCCATGGAAGAGTCCCTGCTGCAACTGGAAACCGACCCGGGCGACGACGACGCCATTGGCGCGATTTTTCGCGCGGCCCACACCATCAAAGGTTCAGCCGGCCTGTTCGGCCTGGACCTGATCGTGAGCTTCACCCATATCGTCGAAGACGTGCTTGATCGCCTGCGCGACGGCAGCGTCACCGTGACGCCGGAACTGATCGCCGTGCTGCTCAAATCCGGCGATCACATGCTCGAACTG
>NZ_DASVUM010000132.1:0-20584 GCF_036387035.1 Pseudomonas sp.
TCAGGCAGCAGCCTGCAGCGCGCGGCGGATGACTTGGCCCTGGGCGTCGAACAGGTGGCAATGCGCGCTGTTGAGGTGCAGCTTCAGGGTTTCGCCGTACTGGCTGGCCAGGTCCCCGCGTATGCGCATGGTCAGCGGTTCGCCGGAGGTGGTGCGCACGTGGCAGTAGGTGTCGCTGCCCAGGCGTTCGCTGACATCGGCGATGACGGTCAATTGGCAATCGCCCTCGTTGGCCAGCTCCAGGTGCTCGGGTCGAATACCCAGCGTCACCGCATCCCCCACGCTCTGTTGCGCGTTGGTGAAGGGCAGCAGCACGGTTGTGCCGGCGTCCAGCGTGACTTCACAGGCCGACGCTTCGATTCGGCTGATCTTGCCCTTGAGGAAGCCCATTTTCGGCGTGCCGAGAAAACCCGCGACGAACAGGTTGGCCGGGTGGTGGTAGAGCTCCAGCGGCGAGCCGACCTGTTCCACGCGGCCGCCGTTCAGCACGACGACCTTGTCGGCCAGGGTCATGGCTTCGACCTGATCGTGGGTGACATAAATCATCGTCGCCTGCAGTTCTTTATGCAGGCGCGACAGCTCCAGGCGGGTCTGTACGCGCAGGGCGGCGTCGAGGTTGGACAGCGGTTCGTCGAACAGAAAGATTTTCGGGTTGCGCACAATGGCGCGGCCGATCGCCACGCGCTGGCGCTGGCCGCCCGACAATTGCTTGGGCTTGCGCTCCAGCAGCGGACCCAGCTCAAGGATGCGCGCGGCCTCGTCGACCTTTTTCTGGACCTCGGCTTTTGGCGTGCCGGCCAGGTCCAGCGCGAATGACAGGTTTTTGCCGACGGTCATATGCGGGTACAGGGCGTAGGTCTGAAACACCATCGCCAGGTCGCGCTTGGCCGGAGTCACTTGGGTAATCTCCCGACCGTCGAGCTCGATGCTGCCGCTGGTGACGTCTTCCAGCCCGGCGATCAGGCGCAGCAGGGTGGATTTGCCGCAGCCCGACGGACCCACGAAGACCACGAATTCACGGTCTTTCACGTCCAGGTCGATGCCTTTGATGATCTGGTGGCCGTCGAAGCCTTTTTGCAGATTTCTGATTGTCAGGTTAGCCATGATGGGCTCCAGTTTTATTCTTCAAAATGTCGGGCGGTGTACATCTACCTCTAGGAGCCGGCTTGCTGGCGAACGCTTCAGATCAGACACCTCAGTGTCGAGTCTGGGATTGGGTTCGCCAGCAAGCCGGCTCCTACAGGGCCTTGTGTTATTTCACGGCACCAAACGACAGCCCGCGAACCAGTTGTTTCTGGCTGATCCAGCCGAAGATCAGGATCGGCGCGCAGGCCAGGGTCGACACCGCCGACAACTTGGCCCAGAACAAACCTTCAGGGCTTGAGTACGAGGCGATCAACGCGGTCAGCGGCGCGGCATTGGAGGAGGTCAGGTTCAGTGACCAGAACGCCTCGTTCCAGCACAGGATCAGCGACAGCAATGCCGTCGATGCCAGGCCGCCCTTGCAGATCGGGATCAGCACCCGAAAGATCTCCTGGCGAGTGGTCGCGCCGTCCAGCCGCGACGCCTCGAGGATTTCCCCGGGAATGTCTTTGAAGTAGGTGTAAATCATCCACACCACGATCGGCAGGTTGATCAGCGTGTAGATCACAATCAGTGCGATGCGCGAATCCAGCAGGCCGAAGGTCTTGGCCAGCAGGTAGATCGGCATCAGCACGCCCACCGGCGGCAGCATCTTGGTGGAGAGCATCCACAGCAGCGTGCCCTTGGTGCGTTTGGTTTCGAAAAACGCCATGGAGTAGGCCGCTGGCACCGCGATCAGCAGGCACAGGATCGTCGCGCTGAAGGAAATCAGGATCGAGTTCCAGGCGAAGTGGAAGTAGTCACTGCGCTCCTGGATGTGCAGGTAGTTTTCCAGGGTCGGCGTGAAAATGAACTGCGGCGGCGTGGCAAACGCGTCGATCTCGGTCTTGAAGCTGGTCAGGACCATCCAGAAGATCGGGAAGAAAATCAGCGCCGCGATCAGCCAGGACAAGGTGCCGAGCAGGGCACTTTGCAGGCGACGGGATTGTTTGAGCGTCATCATGACCTTGCCCTCAAGACTTGTCGGTGAGGTTTTTGCCGATCATCCGTACCAGGATGATCGCGGCAATGTTGGCGATCACGACGGCAATCAGACCGCCCGCCGATGCCATGCCCACGTCGAATTGCAGCAGTGCCTGGTTGTAGATCAGGTACGCCAGATTGGTTGAAGCGAAACCCGGACCGCCGTTGGTGGTGGTGAAGATTTCGGCGAACACCGAGAGCAGGAAGATCGTTTCGATCATCACCACCACGGCGATCGGGCGCGCCAGGTGCGGCAGGGTCAAGTGCCAGAAGATCGCAATCGGGCCGGCGCCGTCCAGCCGCGCCGCTTCCTTCTGTTCCTGATCCAGCGACTGCATGGCGGTCATCAGAATCAGAATCGCGAAGGGCAGCCACTGCCACGACACAATGATGATGATCGACAGCATCGGGTAATTGGCCAGCCAGTCCACCGGCTGGGCGCCGAACAGCTTCCAGACCCAGGCGAGAATCCCGGACACCGGATGGAAAATCAGGTTTTTCCAGATCAGCGCGCTGACCGTCGGCATGATGAAAAACGGCGAGATCAACAGCACACGGACGATGCCGCGACCGAAAAACTCGCTGGCTTCCAGTAACGCCGAGATCAGCACGCCGAGGATCACGCTGATGGCCAGCACACTGCCGACCAGCAGCAGCGTGTTCATGGCGCCGGGCAAAAAGCCTGCGTCGGTGACGAAGAATTCAAAGTTCTCAAGGCCGACGAATTCGTTCTCGCCGGGGTTGAGCAGGTTGTAGCGGATCAGCGAAAAATAGATGGTCATGCCCAACGGCACGATCATCCAGACCAGCAGCAACAGCACCGAAGGGCTGACCAGAAACCAGCCGGGTTTGGTGACGCTGCCTTTGGCGGACGATTTATCGTCGGCCGCGACGGTGCGTGGGGTGAGGGTTGAGGTGTTCATGTGGACTCCGAACCGGGCAAAAGCGTGAACGTGGGCGGCGGGCGACCGGCGCCCACCGCCTTCAAGCAACGGGTATCAGCCCTTTTTCGGGTAACCCGCGCGCTTCATTTCACGCTCTGCGACGCTTTGCGCATTGGTCAGTGCCTGATCCACGGAGGAAGTGCCCACCAGAGCCGCCGAGAACTGCTGGCCAACGGAGGTGCCGATCGACTGGAACTCGGGAATGGTCACCAGCTGGATGCCGACATACGGAACCGGTTTCAGGGTCGGCGCTTTCGGCGTGACGGCCTTGAGGGATTCCAGGGTGATGTTGGCGAACGGCGCGGCTTGTTTGTAGGCATCGGTGTAGGTGGATGCGCGGGTGCCTGGCGGTACGTTGGAGACGCCGTCTTTGGCGGCCACCAGCGCGGCGTACTCTTTGGAGGTCGCCCATTCGGTGAAGGCGCGTGCATCCTTGTCGTTTTTCGCGCTGGTCGGGATCGCCAGCGCCCACGAATACAGCCATGCCGAGCCCTTGTCGGTGACTTCATGGGGCGCGTAGGTGAAGCCCACATTGTCGGCCACTTTGCTTTGGGCCTTGTCGGTGACAAAGGAGCCGGCGACGCTGGCATCGACCCACATCGCGCATTTGCCGCTGTTGAACAGCGCGAGGTTTTCGTTGAAACCGTTGCTGGAGGCGCCCGGAGGGCCGTCCTTCTTCATCACGTTGGTGTAGAAGGTCAGCGCGTTTTTCCACTCAGGCTGGTCGAATTGCGGCTTCCACTGCTCATCGAACCAACGGGCGCCAAACGAGTTGGCGATGGTGGTGATCAGCGCCATGTTCTCGCCCCAGCCGGCCTTGCCACGCAGGCAGATGCCGTACTGTTCTTTGGACTTGTCGGTGAGCTTGTCGGCGAATTCGGACACCTGGGTCCAGGTCGGCCGCTCCGGCATGGTCAGACCCGCTGCTTTGAACAGGTCTTTGCGGTAGTAGGTGATGGAGCTTTCTGCGTAGAACGGCAGGGCGAACAGTTTGCCGTCAACCGACAAGCCATCGCGTACTGAAGGGAACACGTCGTCCAGAGCGTAGGACGCCGGCAGATCGTTCATTTCCTTGAGCCAGCCCTTGGCACCCCAGAGTGATGCTTCGTACATGCCAATGGTCAGCACGTCGAACTGGCCGCCCTTGGTGGCGATGTCGGTGGTCAGGCGCTGGCGCAGCACGTTTTCTTCCAACACCACCCACTTGAGCTTGATGTCAGGGTGCTGTTCTTCGAAGGTCTTGGACAGCCGCTGCATGCGGATCATGTCGCTGTTGTTCACCGTGGCGATGGTCACATCACCCGCCGTGGCGGTGTTGCACAGAGACAGGAGGGTCAGGCAGGTACCGGCAACGAGCACATGTGCAGAGGTCTTCATTTATCACTCCTCTTCTTCGCCCGGGTGGACGACAGAAGCTTGGTTATTGTTTTTGTTCCTTCCGGAGGCCAGGAAGAATGTCAGCTGATTACAGCCTTGTGAGCGCACGCTGACAAATCCTGCGGCGCACGTTAACTGATACTTTTTTGCACTGAAGATTCAAACGCTGACGCCGAAGAACGGCGCCAGCGCACGGGGCGGCGCACGTCCAGCGTAGTTGAACGGCAGCAAGCGGCAACGAATCAGTACAGGTTTTGTTCGGTGAGGCGCTGCACGGCGAGGCGGCGATAGTGCGAGGGGGTCATGCCTTTGAGCTGCTGGAAGCGGCGATTGAAGTTGGAGATGTTGTTGAAGCCTGACTCAAAACACACGTCGGTCACCGGACGGTCGCCGTCGGCAAGCAGTTCGCAGGACTTGCTGATGCGCAGCCGATTGACGAACTCGACAAAGCAGCGCCCGGTGGCCTGCTTGAACACACGAGAAAAGTAGGTCGGCTTCATGCCCAGATAGTCCGCGACTTCTTCCAGCGGCAGCTCGCGGGCGTAGTGGGTGAAAATGTATTCCACGGCTTTGTTGGTGCGCTCCACGGCGTGATCGTCGGACAGCTGCGAGGCAGTGGTCCCGGACAAGAGCTGAAAATCATCACTCGCGGCGAGCGCTTCCAACAGAATGAAGAAGTGCCCCAGGCGAGTCATGCCGGTGGTGTCGGCGATCTTCTGCATCAGCCGCGTGGCTTGTCGGATGGTGCGTTTGCAGCGGAATTCGATGCCGTATTGAGCGCGCTCGAGCAGCGGCGCCAGGGTCTTGAGTTCTGCGAACACCTGATTGCCGCTTTCCAGCAGCTCTTCGGTGAAATTGACCAGCATGTCGCGCTTGGGCACGACCTCGTCTTCCTCGATCTGGCTGATCCAGTTGTGCGGCAGGTTGGGGCCGGTGAAAAACAGCGATTCGGGGTAGAAATTGCCGATGTAATCGCCGACGAAGACCTTGCCGGAACTGGCGACAATCAGGTGCAGCTCGTATTCCTTATGGAAATGCCAGCGCACCAGCGGGCAGGGAAAACCGTGCTCGCGGTAGATGATCGACAGGCCATTGTGGTCGTCCATCAACTCATAGGAAGGGTCGGTCACTCTTGTTGTTTTGGTCATGCGGGGGCCGGTCGGAAGAATGGCGTGGGGCTAATGTGCACTATTTGCCGGACGGAATACAGACACGTGCTTCAAACGATCACCACCTCAACCCGGCCTTCCTTACGCGAGCGTGGGGCCGGCTTGACCACGATCTGCACGTCACGCCCAAGCCGCGCCAGGCAATCAATCATCCTCGTCTCACTGATGCCTCTGAATTTGCCGCGAAGCATCTCCGACACCTTGGGCTGCGGCATGCCGAGGATTTCCGCTGCCTGAATCTGTGTTAACTGGCGGGCTTTCAGAATGCTGCCAATCTCTGCGGCCAGTTGAGCCTTTACGAGCATCTCATCGGGGCTGGGGACGCCAATGTCGCTGTAGACATTGCCGCTGCCACGTTCGATTTCAGTCATGTTTGAGTCCTTTCCAGTGAGATTCAGCGGCCGTCAGCCGATGTTTGATCAAGGCAATATCGGGCTGCGGCGTCTTGATGTCTTTTGTCGACTTTTTCTGAAAACAATGGAGCACATAAACCGCGTCGCCAAAGCGCGGGGTATAGACCGCGCGATAGGTGTTGCCGTGAAAGTCTTCAACAACTTCAAGCACACCCGCGTGGCCAAAACCCTTCAGCGGCTTGCATTGGAAATACATGCCTCCGGTCTGTGCCAGGTAAAGGGCATATCCCATGGTGTCTTGAACATCGGCGGGCATGGTCATGAGGTCCTTTCGACTGCCGGCCACCCAGAAAAGCGGTTTTACAAATCCTTGTGACATGCTCGAATCTATACCTATATGGGTATCAGGTCAAACCGTCGTCCAGGTGGCGATGGCGGGGCGGTCACTATCACCAGCTATCCACCACTGCGCTATCCCGTAACTGTAACCCCATGAAAAAGTGCTGTGATCCGCGCAGATGGAGCGCGCCCGATGACATCCGGCCGGAAGGGGTGCATGGGGGCCGCCTCTGACCACGTTACATCCTGTCGCCTTAAAGAACTCCCACACCGTGGTTCAGGAAACTTCAGTGTGTACTATCCCCATCGGTCAAAAAAGGATAGGAATATGAAGTTACCCGTCGTTTTACATAAAGACCCTGACTCGGTCTACGGCGTTACGGTGCCTGACATTGCGGGCTGTGTTTCCGCTGGCGCGACCGTTAGCCAGGCGCTCGACAATGTGAAGGAAGCGCTCGTCTTGCATTTTGAAGGGCTGGTCGCTGACGGCGAGGCGCTGCCCCAGCCGCTGGACATCGACGCGCACATCAATAATCCGGATTACCAGGGCGGGGGCTGGGCCGTGGTCGAATTTGACGTGAAGCCCTACTTCGGCCGCTCTGTGCGGTTCAATGCGACGTTGCCTGAAGTGCTGCTCGAACGCATCGACGCCCGGGTCAGGAGTGATCAACGCTACCGCTCGCGCTCGGGTTTTCTGGCTACCGCCGCATTGCGCGAGCTCCACGAATAAGGCTTCGTTATGCCGCTTCGCAGCGGCATTGCGAGTGCCTGCCACCCATTCCCCTGGAGAAACCGCCAGCCATGAAAAAAATCCTCGTCATCGGCATCGGCGCGGGCAATCCCGAGCACATCACCGTTCAGGCCATCAATGCGCTGAATCGCACCCAAGTGTTGTTCATTCTGGATAAGGGTTACGCCAACGACGATCTGCTGGCGCTTCGACGGGATATCTGCGAGCGCTACATCACGGGCCGTGACTATCGCCTGGTGCAGGTGAGCGATCCCGGGCGCAAGGACGATTCCCCGTCTTATCGCAGCGGTATCGAACACTGGCACGAGCAGCGCGCCGTGCTGTTTGAACAATTGATTGCCGATGAAGTGCACGCTGGCCAGACCGGGGCGTTTCTGGTGTGGGGTGACCCGGCCCTGTATGACGGCACGATGCGGATTCTCGATAAGGTGCTCGCTCGCGGCCGTGAGTCATTCGACTATGAGGTGATTCCCGGCATCACCAGCGTGCAGGCGCTGGCCGCCGGGCACCGCATTGGTCTGAATCGGATCGGTGAGCCCATCCAGATCACCACGGGCCGGGAACTTGCGGCGGAGCAGGGCGGCCATATCCGCAACAGCGTGGTGATGCTGGACGCGCACTGCACCTTCGAGCGCTTCGTCGATGAGGATCTGCACATTTATTGGGGGGCTTACCTGGGCACCCCTGATGAGGTGCTCATTTCAGGACGGCTGCGCGAGGTCAGCGCGCAGATTCGTCAGGCGCGAGAGGCGGCGCGGGCACAAAAGGGCTGGATCATGGACACTTACCTGTTGCGCCGCGCGGTCTGCTAAGCGAACGCGCCGCGCACCTCAGGCAGGCTTGTTCTTCGCTTCGATCCACTGCGACATGTACTGAGTGCTCTTGTGCTGATGGTGGCGAAGCATGGCGCCGGTGAAGTGGGCCGCGCGATGGGCAGCCAGGGTGTCGCGCAACGCGTAGATGCGCTGAATGAGCGCTGCGCAATGCTGCTCATGGCCAAAACGCGCTGGCAGCAATTGCCACCCATCCCGTTGCGCCTGGGCCCAGCGTGCCTGATCGGTGTAGAGGCTGACGGCCGCGTCTGCCAGCCCTTGCGCATCGCAGGCCACGGCGCCGGGAAACGCCAGTTCGCCGTGCATGGCCTCGGCGCCCATGGGCGTGGTCACCGTCGGCGTGCCGCAGACCATGGCGTCGATGATCTTGCCCTTGATCCCCGCGCCGAAGCGCAACGGCGCCAGGGAAACCCGCGCCGCGCCCATGACCTCCAGCGCGTCTTCAGCCCAGTTCATGATGTGAAACCCCTGCGTGGGGTTATGCAGCGCCGCAGCCTTGGGCGGCGTGTAGGCGCCGTACACATGAAGCTGCGCCGCAGGCAGTTGCGCGCGGATCAGCGGCCAGACGGTGTTTTTCAGCCACAGCACGGCGTCCCAGTTCGGGGCGTGGCGGAAGTTGCCGATGCTGATGAAGTGCGCCCGGTCCTCGAAGCGCCTCGAGTGCGAAGCGGCGTTGCGCACCAACAGCGGCGTCCAGTGCAACTGCGCAGCCGGCACAGAGAACTGCTCGGTCAACAGGTCGATTTCGACGTCGGACACCATCAGGCTCAGGTCGCTGCGATGGATAGCGGCGACCTCGCGCTGGGCCAGATCAGTGATCGCCATCCAGGCAAAGAGCTGCTCCGGTGAGGCGCGGAAAAAATCGGACAGGTCAGCATCGGGCTTGCCGTTGAGCAGGCCCTTGACGGCTTGATGACGGGCATTGCGCAGGCTTTGCAGGTCGGAACTTTCCAGCAGACGAATCGCGTTGGGGCACTGTTTCTCGACGCGCCAGCCAAACTGCTCTTCCATCAGGAACTGGTCGAACAGCACCACGTCGGGTTGCAGTTCACCGATAAAGGCATCGAAGCTGCTGTGATTGAGCGCGATGGCGACTTCGGTGATGCCCAGCGTCGCGAGATCGGCCTTGTGCTCGCCTTCGGTGGCGGCGCTGGCGAAGGTGATCTGCCAGCCCTGCTCGAGAAAGCAGTCGATCAGTTGCATGACATGGCCGCTGGCTGCTGACGAGCGCGGCTCGGGCCACACGTAACCGATGATCAGGACGTGAAGCGGGGCGCGCTGCCCCAGTGGCTCAATGGCCAAGGATGCCGTTGACCTTGTCGCGCAGCTGATCGATGGAAAACGGCTTGCCGATGTTGTGCATGCCGGCCGGCACCTCAACGGAATCGGCGTAACCGCTGGCGAACAACACCGGAATGTCGGTGCGCAGCTCACGGGCCAGCAGGGCGAGTTCCCGACCGTTCATGTCGGGCAGGCCCAGGTCGGTCATCATCAGGTCAATGGGCTGGTCGGCGTTTTTCAGCACCACCAGAGCCTCACCGGCGTCGGCTGCTTCAAGCACGCTGTACTCAAGCTCCTCGAGGACGTCGACGATCAACATCCGGACGATGTCGTCATCTTCGACCACCAGGATCGTGCTGGGTGAGTCGGACATGGAAAATTCCTTAGGTGGGCGGTGAGGCATCGCACGCGGCTTATCAAGGTGCAGTGTGCAGCGTTTTGCTGGGGGCGCAATTGTGCCAACTTCCGCGCCGCAACAACATGGTTCAAATGAGTGTAGTGGCTTTTGGATTCCACTCAAACGTATAGTGTCAATCAGCCGCGTCTTGATTTAATGCCAGATAATTCAGCGTAGTACGTCGGAGGCTGGAGTTTTAGCCGACGTTTACGGCACACTCCGTCGTTTAGACGAATCCGCCCGAGCCCTTGCGATGATCCCCACCTCTGCAGTTGATGAGCAACGTTTCCGCAAATTGTTAAGCCGCAACGTGAGTTTACCTTTGGCCGTCGGCGTGCTGAGCGCGGCCTTCTTCGTCATTCTGATTTCCTATCTGTTGTCGGCCATCCAGTGGGTGGAGCACACGGATCGGGTGATCAACAATATCAACCGTTCGCTGAAGCTGTCGGTGGACATGGAAACCGGCATGCGCGGGTTTCTGCTGACCGGCGATGAGCGTTTTCTCGACCCGTACGAAGTGGCCAAGCCGGCCATCAGCACCGAGCTCCAGGGGCTTGAAGAGCTGGTCGCTGACAACCCGGAACAGGTCGATCGCTTCAAGCGGCTGGCGGCATTGCAGTCCTCGTGGAACGCCTTTGCCCAGGAGATGATTACCCTGCGCCGCTCAGGGGGCGACTACCAGACGCCGATCCAGAACCGTCGCGGCAAGCGCCTTTCTGACGAGATGCGCGATCAGTACGAGCAGGCGGCCAACGTCGAGCACCAGCTGCGTCTGACCCGTAACACGGACGTGACCCACACTACGGTGCTGTCGGTGTCCCTGTACATCGCGTTCATTCTGATCGTCAGTGGCCTGCTTGCCTGGGTCGGTCGTCGCGACATGACGACCTTGTCCGACACTTATGCGGCCAATCTCAAGGCACAGCAAACGGACGCCGAGCGCCTGTCCCATGTCGCCTGGCTGCGTAACGGTCAGAGCGAACTGGCCGAGCAGGTCATCGGCCAGCTGACCCTCAACTTGCTGGGTCGCAACGTGCTGCACTTCTTCGCCCAGTACCTCGGCGCGGTGGTGGCGGCCGTGTATGTGCGCCAGGAACAAGGCGGTCTGGTGCGCGTCGCGTCCTATGGTTTCTCCCGCGAGCAGGAACTGCACGAGCAGTCGATCTACAGCGGCGAAGGGGTGGTCGGCAAAGCGGCGGAGCAGGACCAGATCATCACCCTGGACAATGTGCCTCAAGACTACTTCAAAGTGACCTCCGGGCTCGGCGAAGGCTCGCCGCGCAGCGTGGTGGTGGTGCCGACCAGTAACGATGATCACGTCAACGGCGTGATCGAACTGGGCTTCCTCCGCGAGCTGACCCCGCGTGACCTGGAGTTCCTGGAACTGGTGGCCGAGAACGTCGGCACCTCGATTGAGGCCGCGCGTTACCGTCAGCGCTTGCAGGAAGTGCTTGCCGAAACCCAACAGCTCAACGAAGAGCTTCAGGTGCAGCAGGAAGAGCTGCGCACCGCCAACGAAGAGCTCGAAGAGCAGTCGCGTATCCTCAAGGAATCCCAGGCCCACCTGGAAACCCAGCAGGCGGAGCTGGAGCAGACCAACGAGCAGTTGTCGGAGCAGGGCAAGGCACTGGCTGACCAGCGTGACGCGCTGGACCGCAATAATGAAGAACTGCATATCGCTCAGGTCGAGCTGGAAGCCCGCGCCGAAGAGCTGCAGCGCTCCAGCAAATACAAATCCGAATTCCTCGCCAACATGTCCCACGAACTGCGCACTCCGCTGAACAGTTCGTTGATTCTGGCCAAGCTGCTGGCCGAGAACCCCCAGGACAACCTCAGCGAAGAACAGGTCAAGTTTGCCGAATCGATCTACTCGGCCGGCAATGACCTGCTCAACCTGATCAACGACATTCTGGACATCTCCAAGGTCGAAGCCGGCAAGCTGGACATGCGCCCGGAAAACAGCAGCGTCAGCCGATTGGTGGAGGGGCTGCGCATGACCTTTCAGCCACTGGCGGGCGAGAAGAAGCTGGAGTTCTCGGTGGAGATTCAGTCGGGCACGCCGGTCTCGGTGTACACCGATCGCCAGCGCCTGGAGCAGATCCTCAAGAACCTGCTGTCCAACGCCATCAAGTTCACTGAAAGCGGCGCGGTCAGCCTGACCGTGTCGCGGCAGCCCGGCGAGGGCGTGGCCTTCACCGTCCGCGACTCCGGCATCGGGATTGCCGAAGAACAGCAGGAAAGCATTTTCGAGGCGTTCCGTCAGGCCGATGGCACCACTAACCGGCGTTACGGCGGCACTGGCCTGGGCCTGTCGATTTCCCGCGATCTGGCGCGCCTGCTGGGGGGCTCGATCAGCGTCACCAGCGCGCCGGGGCAGGGCAGTATTTTCACCTTGGTGCTGCCGGAAGAGTACGTCGAGCGGGAGCCTTCGCAGTACGCCGATGCCCCAGTGGCTGCTGTTCAACCAGAGCACGTGCCAGTGCGCATTACGCCGCCCGCGCCGGTTCCCGCAAGGCCTGCACCGCCGGCCGAGGCCATTCCGCGGTTTGCTGATGACCGCGAAAAGGCGCCGTTCAGCAAGCGCTGCATTCTGGTCATCGAAGATGAAGTGCGTTTCGCCCACATCCTCTATGACCTGGCCCACGAGCTTGGCTATAACTGCCTGGTGGCCCACGCCGCTGACGAGGGCTTTGACCTGGCTGCGGCGTTCATACCGGACGCGATCCTGCTGGACATGCGCCTGCCCGACCATTCCGGTCTGACCGTGCTGCAACGCCTCAAAGAACTGCCGAGTACCCGGCACATCCCGGTGCACGTCATCTCCGTCGAAGACCGCCAGGAAGCCGCGCTGCAGATGGGCGCGATCGGCTATGCCGTCAAGCCGACCACCCGCGAAGAGCTCAAGGACGTTTTCGCCCGCCTCGAAGCCAAGCTCACGCAGAAGGTCAAGCGCATCCTGCTGGTGGAAGACGACGCCTTGCAGCGCGACAGCATTGCACGCCTGATCGGCGACGATGACATCGAGATCACCGCTGTCGGGTTTGCCCAGGATGCCCTCGAGCTGCTGCGCGACAACGCCTACGACTGCATGATCATCGACTTGAAGCTGCCTGACATGCTGGGCAATGAATTGCTCAAGCGCATGTCCACCGACGAGATCTGCGCGTTCCCGCCGGTCATCGTCTACACCGGGCGCAACCTGACCCGGGATGAAGAAGCCGAGCTGTTGAAGTACTCGCGCACCATCATCATCAAGGGCGCGCGCTCGCCGGAACGCCTGCTCGACGAAGTGACGCTGTTCCTGCACAAGGTCGAGTCGCAGATGTCGAACGAGCGCCAGAAGATGCTCAAGACCGCGCGCAGCCGCGATCGGGTGTTCGAGGGGCGCAAGATCCTGGTGGTCGACGACGACGTGCGCAATATCTTCGCCCTGACCAGCGCCCTGGAGCACAAGGGCGCCATCGTCGAGGTCGGGCGCAACGGCCTGGAAGCGATCGAAAAGCTCAACACCGTCGATGACATCGACCTGGTGCTGATGGACGTGATGATGCCCGAGATGGACGGCTACGAAGCCACCATCGAGATCCGCAAGAACCCGCGCTGGCGCAAGCTGCCGATCATCGCCGTGACCGCCAAGGCCATGAAAGACGACCAGGAGCGCTGCCTGCAGGCGGGCTCAAATGACTATCTGGCCAAGCCGATCGATCTGGACCGGTTGTTTTCGCTCATTCGTGTGTGGCTACCGAAGATGGAACGTATCTGACTGATCCGAATCAATTGACCACGCCCGTTGCCCGACCCAGAGTGTTGCCGATGCACCTTGAGAGAGACGCCGATATCGAGTTGCGCTTGCTGATTGAAGCGATCTACTTGAAGTACAGCTACGATTTCCGCGATTACTCGGGCGCGTCGGTGAAACGACGGGTGTCGCACGCGTTGCGTCAGTTTGAACTGAAGACCATTTCCGCCTTGCAAGACAGGGTCCTGCATGACCCTTCGGCGTTCATGCAGCTGCTGCAGTTCCTCACCATCCCGGTCAGCGAGATGTTCCGCGACCCCACGCACTTCCTCGCCATACGCGAGGAGGTCGTGCCGCTGCTCAAGACCTACCCGTCGCTGAAAATCTGGATCGCCGGCTGCAGCACCGGCGAAGAGGTCTACTCCATGGCCATCCTGCTGCGCGAGGAAGGCCTGCTTGACCGCACGATCATCTACGCCACCGACATCAATCCGCATTCCCTGGAGAAGGCCAAGCAGGGCATTTTTTCCATGGAAAACATCCGCGGCTACAACGAGAACTACCTGAAAGCCGGCGGCAAGCGGGATTTTTCGACGTACTACACCGCGGCCTACGATTACGCGATTTTTGACAAGACCCTGCGCGAGAACGTCACTTTCGCCGACCACAGCCTGGCAACCGACAGCGTGTTCTCCGAGACCCAGTTGATCTCCTGCCGCAACGTGCTTATCTACTTCAACAAGAAGCTGCAGGACCGGGCCTTCGGGCTGTTTCACGAGTCCCTCTGCCATCGGGGCTTCCTGGTGCTGGGCAGCAAGGAAACCCTGGACTTTTCCGGGTACAAAGACCGGTTCGACCCCTTGGTCAAGCTCGAGCGGATCTACCGCAAATCATGAAAACGTCATTTCCTGGCACCACGGCCAATCAGCATCCGTTGCCGGTGGTGGAAGCGATTGTGGTCGGCGCGTCGGCCGGCGGGGTCGAGGCGCTGCTGAAGATTTTTCGCACGCTGCCCAAGGGTTATCGGCTGCCGATCCTGACGGTGCTGCATGTGCCAGACCAGCGTCGCAGTCAATTGGCCGAGGTCTTCGCCGTGAACCTGGCGATTCCGGTCAAGGAAGCGGACGACAAGGAAACCATCAAGCCGGGCACGTTGTATTTTGCCGGGCCGAGCTATCACCTGTCGATCGAGAATGATCTCAGCCTGTCTCTGAGCCAGGAAGACCGGGTTCACCACTCGCGCCCGAGTATCGACATTCTCTTCGAGTCGGCCGCCGACGCGTACGGCAACCGCCTGGCGGGTGTGCTGCTGACCGGCGCCAACAGCGATGGCGCGCGCGGAATGGCACGAATCAAGGAGTACGGTGGTCTCACCGTGGTCCAGGACCCGGCCCAGGCGCTGGCGCGAACCATGCCCGAGGCGGCACTTGCCCTCCATACGCCGGACTTTCTATTGCCTTTGCCCGACATCGGGTCCCTGCTTGTCGAGCTGGAACGAATTGCATGCTGAGTGAAATAAAAGCCAAACTGCTGATCGTCGATGATTTGCCCGAGAACCTGCTCGCCCTCGAAGCGCTGATCAAGCGTGAGGACCGTCAGGTGTTCAAGGCGCTGTCCGCGGACGAGGCGTTGTCGTTGCTGCTCGAACACGAGTTTGCGATGGCCATTCTCGATGTCCAGATGCCGGGCATGAACGGCTTCGAGCTCGCCGAGCTGATGCGCAGCACCGAGAAAACCAAGAACATCCCCATCGTGTTCGTCAGTGCCGCCGGGCGCGAGCTGAACTACGCCTTCAAGGGCTACGAGAGCGGTGCGGTGGATTTCCTGCACAAGCCCCTCGACATCCATGCGGTCAAGAGCAAGGTCAACGTGTTCGTTGATTTGTATCGCCAGCGCAAAGCCCTCAAACAGCAGCTCGAAGAACTTGAACGCAGCCGACAGGAGCAGGAAGCCCTGCTGCGCGAACTCAAGTCCACGCAGAACGAGCTGGAGCGCGCCATCCGGATGCGCGACGACTTCATGTCCATCGTCTCCCACGAAGTGCGCACACCGCTTAACGGGCTGATTCTGGAAACACAGCTGCGCAAGCTGCACCTGGCCAAGGACAACGCGTCGGCGTTCACCATGGAGAAGCTTCGCGCCATGGTGGACCGCGACGAGCGGCAGATCCAGAGCCTGATTCGTCTGATTGAAGACATGCTCGACGTGTCGCGAATTCGAACCGGCAAACTGTCGATCCGCACCAGCCCCTTCGATCTGTCCGAGCTGGTGATCAATCTGGTAGAAAGTTACGCCGCCCAGATCGCCGCCGCGGGCAGCGTCGTGACCCTTCACGCTGACACGCCGGTGATTGGCGTGTGGGATGAGTTCCGCATCGAACAGGTGGTGGCGAATCTGCTCACCAATGCGTTGCGCTACGGCGCGCACAAGCCCATCGAAGTGCGGGTGTACAGCGAGGCGGGCGAGGCGCGGGTCGAAGTGCGCGACCACGGCATCGGCATCAGCCCGGAGAACCAGAAGCGCATCTTCCAGCAGTTCGAGCGGGTCGCGGCGAGTCACGCGGTGGCGGGGCTGGGCCTTGGGCTGTTCATCTCCGATCAGATCGTCAGCGCCCACGGCGGCCGCATCAACGTCGAGAGCGAAGAGGGCGAGGGATCGATGTTCCGGGTATCGCTGCCGCTCTGATCAAGATCTTTAAGATCAAGATCACAAGCGTCTGCCTGGGGGCAGACTGTTTCGCCTTCGGCGACTTACTTTTGAAAAGCCGGGAGCCGGACCAACCAAAAGTAAGCAAAAGTGCCTGCTCATGGTTAGGCCCTTCCTTCGTCAGGGTTCCTTCACGCAGGTCCCGCTCCATGGGCCCGCTGCCATCCGCCATCCATGGCGGGGGGCAGCTCTCGCCGCATCCATGCGGCTCGGCCCACTCCGCGAAACCTGCGTTCAGCCTGCACCCAAGTCGCGTTTGCGGTGTCTGGGCTATCGCGTAGAAGATCAACAGCAAAAGCTTCCCGGCTAAAGCCGGTCCTACGGTTGGAGCCATTCCCACTGACTGACGCGCTGCTGTTTAGTGGCACCGGCTTTAGCCGGGAAGAGGCCATCCCAGACGCCAACAATTTTGCTGACTGAATGCGCCCCGCCTGAAGGACGCGGAGCGTCTAGCGCTGCGTTACCACGCCAAGCGTGGGAACGATCAAATCAACCGCTCTCGAGGTCTTCATCAAATAACTGTTTTTCTGCGCAACCTCCAGCGCAGGCCATGGTCGTAATGGCAGCTATCTATAAGATCAAAGGCGTTCAAATGAGCTCTGATGCAGAAAATGTCGTACTCATCGTCGAAGACGAGCCGCTCATTCTGATGCTGCTGTCCGACTACCTGTCGGGTGAAGGCTATCGGGTGTTGCAGGCGGAGAACGGGGAGCAGGCATTCGAAATCCTTGCCACCAAGCCCCACCTCGATTTGATGATCACCGATTACCGCCTGCCTGGCGGCGTGTCCGGTGTAATGATTGCCGAGCCCGCGGTGAAGCTGCGACCGGAGCTCAAGGTGATCTTCATCAGCGGTTATCCGGCAGAGATCGTGGACTCGGGCAGCCCGATCGCCAAAAAGGCCCCCATTCTGGCCAAGCCGTTCACCATGGAAACCCTGCACACGCAGATCCAGTCCCTGCTCAACTAAGCGCCCGGACGAGCAAAGCCACAGACAACAAAGCCGGCAATCGCCGGCTTTCATGTTTTGACCCGTCTCGCTTCAGCCCTCGATCATCTCCCGCACCTTGGCCGTCAGTTGGTCAAAGGCAAACGGCTTGGTGATCATCTGCATGCCTTCTTCGAGAAATCCCGAGCGCGCACTGGCGTTTTCCGCATAGCCGGTGATGAACAGCACTTTGAGGTCGCTGCGCATTTGCCGCCCGATGTCAGCCAACTGGCGTCCGTTCATGCCTGGCAGGCCCACGTCGCTGATCATCAAATCAATGCGCTGACCGGACTCCAGGATCGGAATCGCTCCCACGGCGTCTCCCGCTTCCACGTACGCGTAGCCCAATTCGCCGAGCACCTGGCTGACCAGCGCTCGCACGGCGGGGTCGTCTTCGACCAGCAGAATGGTTTCGCCTTCGCGGGCCTGCGCCGTGTCATTGGGGAGCGCAGGATCATCCTGCTGGGCCGCCCCTTGATAGCGCGGCAGAAACAACTGCACCGTGGTGCCGTCTCCCACCTGGCTTTCGATCGACACGTGTCCATGTGATTGCTTGGTAAAACCATAAATCATCGACAAGCCCAGGCCTGTGCCCTGGCCGATTGGCTTGGTGGTGAAAAACGGATCGAATGCCCTGCTAATGACGGTCTCCGGCATGCCGCAGCCGGTGTCACGGACGCTAAGCACGACGTAATCGCCCGGCAGCAGGTTTTCGTGGGCGTTGGTGAAATCGCGGTCGAGACGGCGGTTGAAGGTTTCAATCATCAGCATGCCGCCATCGGGCATGGCGTCGCGGGCGTTGAGTACCAGGTTGAGGAGCGCGCTTTCAAGCTGGTTCGGGTCGGCCTCGGCGGTCCACAACTCTGGGTCCAGGCACATGTCCAGGCGGATGCTCTCGTTGACGCTGCGGTTGAGCAGTTCGCCCATGGAGTTGACCAGGTCATTCATCAGTACGGGCTTGGGGTCCAGCGACTGACGCCGCGAAAACGCCAGCAAGCGATGGGTCAAGGCAGCGGCGCGGTTGGCCGAGGTCACGCCCAGGTCGATCAGGCCATCAAGGTCGTCCAGCCGACCCCGCTGCAGCCTGCGCCTTAGCAGTTCCAGGCTACCGATGATGCCCGTGAGCATGTTGTTAAAGTCATGGGCGATGCCGCCGGTGAGCTGTCCGACTGCTTCCATCTTCTGCGACTGACGCAGCACCTCCTCGTTATGGCGCAGTTGCGAGGTGCGTTCCTCGACCTCCTGCTCCAGCGTCTCGTTGAGCCGGCGCAGCTGGTGTTCGGCCAGCTTGCGTTCGGTGATGTCCGAGGTCACACCGGACAGCAGACTGACGCGGCCATTGCGCGCCCGAATCGCCCGGGCGCGGATGTCCACCCAGTGCACCGAGCCGTCCGGCCAGACGTTGCGGAACTCGATGATGAAGTCCGCGCCGCTGTCCAGGCTCTGCTGCAAGACGGACTGCATGCGAGGCTGGTCTTCGGGGTCCACCGAACTCAGCCAGTCGTGATAGGGCAGCGCATCGCGCTCGTGCCGGCCAAAGTGCGCCTTGGTGATGGCTGAGCATTCCAGCGCAAGAAACTCGGTGTCCAGCTGCCAGGATCCCAGCCGTCCCGCCTTCAGCGCATGTTGCAGGCGTTGCTCACTTTCCAGCAGCTCTTCCAGACGCGTTCGGGCTTCGTATTGTCGTCGGCGCCCGCGCACAGCGGTGCTCACAAGACTGATGAGCGTGGCGGGATGGAAAGGCCGCTCCAGAAACGTCACGTTGCCAAGCATCTTGCCCAGATGCGCCGAAGGGTTCTGTTTCGGGCCGCCGTGGTGGGTCAACAGCACGATGGGGAAGTCCGACCAGGCCGGTTGATTGGCCAGCAGGCTGAGCAGCGGGTTGATGTCCGCGCTGCGCAAGGCCTCGTCAGCGATGATCGCCAGACCCGCGCCAGACATCAGCTCGCCGCACAGCTGGGCGAGGTCGTGGGTAATGATTGCCGGGTAGCCGGCCTCCTGGAGCATGGTCAACGCGAGCTGGCTGTCCCGTCCGTGGGGGGCCAGGATGATGGCCCGTTCCGAGAGTTGTCCCTGAGTGCTCACGCGTCAGCGTCCCGCAACAACGGATTGTTCTCGCCGTGATAATGGGGGATGCCACGCAATACGCCCTGGAAAGCGTCCAGCGGTTCGCCGATGGTCATGCCGGACGCACCGATGCGGTATTCGCGAATAGTCGATTCATGGGTGCCTGTGCGTTTCTTGATGATGGAGATGGCCCGACGAACCTGGCCCAGTGCTTCGAAGTAACGCAACAGAATGACCGTGTCAGCCAGATAGGTAACGTCGACGGGCGTCTGCATGTCACCGACCAGACCGTGCTGGGCAACGGTCATGAAGGTCGAAGCGCCCTGTCGATTGAGGTAGAGCAGCAGCTCGTGGACGTGCAGCACCAGGGCATTCTCTTCGGGCATGGCGGCCTGATAGCCGTTCAGGCTGTCGATCACCACGGTCTGAATTCCCTGTTCATCCACGCAGCGTCGCACCCGATGGGAAAACTCCCCGGGTGACAGCTCGGCGGCGTCCACTTGTTCAATGACCAGGTTGCCGGTCTGTTCCAGGGCGTGGAGGTCGATGCCCAGCTTGATCATCCTCGCATACAGCAGGCCGATCTCTTCATCGAAGATGAACAGCGCCGCTTTTTCGCCGCGCTCCACCGCCGCGGCGGCAAACTTCAGCGCGATCAGCGATTTGCCGGTGCCCGCAGGGCCGAGGATCAGCGTGCTGGAGCCGCTGTCCATACCGCCGCCGAGCAGGGCATCGACTTCCTTGATGCCGCTGCTGAACTGTCTGCTGACATACCCGGTGCGGTGCTCGGCCGCCACCAGGCGCGGAAACACCTGAATGCCGTCGGCCATGATGGTGAAGTCGTGAAAACCGCCGCGGTATTTCTGGCCGCGGTACTTCACCACCCGCAGGCGTCGGCGCTCGGCGCCATAGGTTGGCGTCAGCTCCTCAAGGCGGATGACGCCGTGGGCAACGCTGTGCACGGTTTTGTCCAGAGACTCGGTGGTGAGATCGTCGAGCAGCACCACGGTGGTGTCGTAGCGTGCGAAGTAGTGCTTGATCGCCAGGATCTGCCGGCGGTAGCGCAACGAACTCTGTGCCAGCAGACGGATCTCGGACAGGCTGTCGATGATCACCCGCGAAGGTTTGACCTTTTCGACTATTTCGAAAATCTGTTTGGTCGCCTCACCCAGTTCAAGGTCCGAGGAGTACAGCAAACTCTGCTGATGCGCAGCGTTGAGGAGATCCTCAGGAGGCGTCAGTTCAAATACTGAAATGTTCTCGTCCAGTTCCCAGCCGTGGGAACGTGCGCCATCGCGCAATTCACGTTCGGTTTCAGACAGCGTGATGTACAGACCGCGTTCGCCAGCCGCCGAGCCCGCCAGCAGAAACTGCAGCGCGACGGTGGTCTTGCCGGTGCCGGGCTCTCCTTCAAGGAGAAATACGTGGCTGCGCGAAAGACCACCCGCGAGGATGTCGTCCAGGCCCACGATACCGGTTGCCGCTTTTGATGTAGTCAAGAATCGCCCTCTTGCGACCTGAGAAAGGGGCGGGC
>NZ_DASVUM010000133.1:0-25417 GCF_036387035.1 Pseudomonas sp.
CGCGGGATCAACCAGCCAGCGCCCCCGCCACCCCCGCCACGATTCTGTCCACATCCGCCTCGTCAATCATCAATGGCGGCAGCAGCCGGATCGTCTGCCCGCGCGTCACGTTGATCAGCACCCCGTATTCCTGCGCCGCCACCAGGCACAAATCCCGAATCGGGCGCGTCAGCTCGATGCCGATCATAAGCCCCATCCCGCGCACCTGCACCACATCAGGGTGCCCGGCCAGCGCTGCCCGCAGCCCCGCCAGCAGCCGCTCGCCCTGAATGGCAGCATTGTGCAAAAGACCCTGCCCCTCGACGATGGCCAGCACCGTGCAACCGACCCGGCACGCCAGCGGGTTGCCGCCGAATGTACTGCCGTGGCTGCCCGGCGTGAACAGCCGGGCCACCGCCGTCGTTGCCAGGCACGCGCCGATGGGAATCCCGTTGCCCAGCGCTTTTGCCAGGGTCATGACATCGGGCGAGATCCCTTCATGCTCAAAGGCAAACCAGCGTCCGGTCCGGCCGATGCCGGTCTGGATCTCGTCGAGCATCATCAGCCAGCCGTTGCGCGTGCAATGGCCGCGCAGTGCTTTCAGATACCCCGGTGGCGGCAACGCGACGCCACCCTCCCCCTGAATCGGCTCGACCAGCACCGCGACAATGCGCTCGCCGTAGACGCGTGTCGCCCGTTCAACCGCAGCCATGTCGCCAAATGCCACCTTCACGAACGCCCCGGACATGGGCTGGTAACCCAGACGCGCTGCGCCGTTGTCGCTGGCGGACAAGGTGCCGAGGGTGCGGCCGTGAAAGGCGTTGTCCATCACCATCACCAGCGGATGCTCGATGCCTTTGGCCCAGCCATACAAACGCGCGAGTTTGAGCGCGGTTTCGTTGGCCTCGGCACCTGAATTATTAAAGAACACCTGCTCCAGCCCCGACAGCTGGGTCAGCCGCTGCGCCAGTTTCTGCTGCCAGTCGATGCGGTAATGGTTGGACGTGTGCAAGAGCATCCCGGCCTGTTCGCTGATCGCCGCGACAATCTGCGGATGGCTGTGCCCAACGTTGGTCACAGCGACCCCCGCGACGGCATCCAGGTATTGACGGCCGCTGTCGTCCCACAGCTGCGCGCCTTCGCCACGGATGAAGCTCAAGGGCATCGGTTTGTAGGTGTTCATCAGGCAGGCAGCGGTCATGTCAGTGGCTCCATCACGGGTGAGTGATGGCCAGTATCGTTAGCCGCTTCTGATGTATAAAGAGCGTCATCCTTCAGTGACTTTAAAGCAGGGCTTGATAATGGACGTGTTTCTGGCGATGACAGTCTTCGTCAAGGTGGTGGAAGGCGGCAGCATGACCGCCGCCGCGCGTCAGTGCGAAATCTCGACGACGATGGTCGGCAATCACCTCAAGGCGTTGGAACGACGGCTCGGCGTGAGCCTGTTGCAGCGCACCACGCGGCGGCAAAACCTCACGGAGTTTGGCCTGGAGTATTACCGGCGCTGCGTCGAAGTGCTCGGGCTGGTCAACGACTCCGAACGCATGGCCGAACAGGCGCAGACCGAACCCAGCGGCACATTGCGCGTCACCGCCCCGCCGGCCTTTGGCGCGGAGCGCCTGTCGCCGATGCTCAGCGACTTCGTCCAGCGCTACCCGGGCATCAAGGTGGAAGTCGTGCTCAGCAACCAGATCATGGACCTGATCGAGCACGGATTCGACGCCGCCATCCGCCTTGGCACGCCGGAATCATCGGCTTTGATTGCCCGGCCGCTGCACGATTACACCCTGACCATCTGCGCCGCGCCCGCGTACCTGAAACGCCGGGGCACGCCCAAGTCCGCCGACGACCTGCGTGGACACGACTGTCTGGCGTTCGCCTATCCGGCGGGTGACGACTGGCGCGCCTCCGAAAAACTGTGGCGCCTGACCGGTCCCGACGGCGTGGTAGAGGTCCCGGTGTCGGGCTCGATGAACGTCAACAGCACGCCGGCGCTGCGTCAGGCCGTCCTTGCCGGCATGGGCGTGTCGATGCTCCCGGACGTACTGATCAGCGAGGACCTGGCCAGCGGAAGACTTGTCCCGCTGCTGCAGGAGTACCAGCCGCCCAGCCGCACGCTGTGGCTGATGTACCCCCAGGACCGCTATCGCCTGCCCAAGGTCCGGCAGTTTGTCGAACACGCGCTGCGCGCCTGGGGCAAATAGCGCACGTGTGCGGCACTTGCCTGATTGAGCCGCAGTGAGTCCGCAGCCTGCGCCGCGACTCGCCCTGTTGATCTTGTCCGCAACGCGAATTGATAGCGCAGATGTCGGGTATCGACCGAGAGAAATAGTGCCCCTTGGCTGCCCTCGATACAGTTGTTGCAACACTCAACGACATGCATCGAGGTTAAAAATGTCACGCGCCATCAAATTCCATCGCTTCGGCAAAGCCGATGTGCTCAGTTGCGAGGAGCAGCCTGACCGGTCCCCCGGCGCACAGGAGGTGCTGGTTCGTGCCCAAGCCATCGGCATCAGCTGGGACGACGTGTTGTGGCGGCAAAACCTGTCATTGGCGCCCGTACAATTGCCCGCGGGCCTGGGCAGCGAAATGGCCGGCATCGTTGAAGCCGTGGGCGCAGGTGTGACCGACTTGAAGGTGGGCGACAGGGTCGCGAGCTTTAAAGCCGTGAGCGCCAACCAGTACCCGGTGTGCGGCGACCACGTGATGGTGCCGCGCAACGCCCTGACCCGCTACCCGGAAACACTGACGCCGGTGGAAGCCAGCGTTCACTACACGCCGATGCTGCTGGCTTATTTTGCGTTCGTCGACCTGGCCAACGTGCAGCCCGGCCAGACCGTGCTGATCACCGACGCCACGTACAGCCCCGGGATTGCCTTCGTGCAATTGGGCAAGGCGCTGGGCCTGCGCGTCATTGCCGCGACCGCCCACAGTGAAGACCGTGAGTACCTGCTGGCGAACGGTGCCGATAGGGTGATTGTCACCGACGAAGACGACATCTGCCTGCGCATTGATTCCCTGACCCAGGGCCACGGCATCGAAGCGGTGTTCGACGGTCTGGGCGGCATGCAGATGTCGATGCTGGGTGATGTGCTGGCCCCGCGCGGCAGTCTGGTGCTGTATGGCCTGCGCGGCGGCAACAGAACGCCTTTCCCGGCCCTGCAAGCGTTCCGCAAGAACATGCGGTTTCACGTGCACTGCCTGGAAAACTTCACCGGCAAGCCGGAGCTGGGCATCGAGCAGAATGGCCCCGCGTTGCACCGCGCACTGGAAGCGATCAACGCGCTGACCGCCAAGGGTCTACTCAAACCGGACATCCACCGCACCTGGCCGTTCGAGCAGTTCGGCAAAGCGCACAACCACCTCGACGAACACCCGGTGCGCGGCCGTGTGGTGCTCAAAGTCAAATGAGCAGCCACTCGGCAACGATGGGCAATTACGCCCTAAGATATGTCCGGTGAGCCGCTGATCCCGGTAGCACCCGCCTGACGCTCACATCCAGAAACACTCGCCACAACACATCGGGTTGACCCAGGCGAGGCGACGGCCAGACTCCTCGGAAAGATTCGAGCGACGCATCGCTCAGGCCGCTCCACCCCGGAGCTTCATCAGACGTCAAGGAATGACATCATGCCTCTTCACGCACCCGCACTATCTCGCCCGCCTCATCTGGACTGGATGGCACAGACGCCCGACATCGGCCGGCTGCGCATCGACCAACTCATCCTGCCCGGCACCCACAACGCCGGCAGCGACAAGCTTTCCCCCAACGTAGGCATCCCTCAGGAAAAGGCCCAGGACGTCGCGCCAGTGGAGCAATTGCGCCAAGGGGTGCGGGCACTGGACCTGCGCGTGGCGTTTTTTGCCAAATATGAAAAAGGCGACCCGCGCCGGTTTCAGCTGTTTCACCTGACCTCATCGGGGCGCACCGTCGCCGGGGACATTCTGGCGTGCGTGCAGGCGTTCTTTGAAGAACTGGAGCGGATCGGCTCGCCCGCCAGAGAGATGGTCATTCTGGACGTTCACCAGTTCAAGGATTTCTCCGAATCAACCCATCGGGAGTTTCAGGATCTGCTGATAAACACCCTCGGGCCGAGGGCTCTGCCTCGTCACCTGGGCACGCTGGCGCTGGAAGACATCTGGCGCGATCATCCGGGCAAGAATGTCGTCATAGCCTACAACCGAAGCGCCGCGGAGGCGTTGCTGTGGCAAGGGGTCAAACAGCGGTGGCCGGGCGAAAACCTGTTCAACACCAACACCCTGAAGGCGTTCGTCAACGAAGTAGCGGTGGAGTACAAACCCGAGTTAAGCCTGACCGCCATCCAGTGCGCCAAGTATTCACTGCCGCTGCACGCCCCGAGTGACTTGAGCCTGAAGATTGACCAGTGGTTTGCGTCCGCTGACGAGACCAGCTTCATCCAGAATTTTTACATCATCAACACCGACTGGACCCTGCGCAGTGCACTGGTCAGCCATTGCCGTCACGCTAACGGTGTGCGGGCGCGTTTCGCCCTGCGCCATCCCGCTCAGCCGCTGCAACCCAAACGGCGGGCGCTCAGCAACGCGTGATCAAGCCCTGCCGAGCGACGCGGACCAGTTGGTGAATCACCGCGTCCGCGCGCTCGGCCGTCGGCGCCTGAATCACCCCCAGGTCGAACTGGTCGTTGCTGAAGCGCTCGAGGGCGTCGTCGGATTCGATGAACTGGATGAGAAAGGCGTGGGGCCCGCCTTGGCGACGCGGCCAGCCGTCGAGGTAGCGCAGCAGCGTGGGCTGATGGGCACCGCCCAGGAGGATTTGCGGATTACGACGATTGAACTGGCTGGCGATGGGGGCCAGACGAACGAGGGGACGCGGGTCGGAATGACGGCTCATAGTGTCGTTTTCTCTGCCTCATTGATCCGCTGGGCAGCGGTGAGAGGCAACACCGAACCAGCGCTTTAGCGGAATTTCGATGACGAATGACCGTCACCCGGCGCCCCGCAAGTAGCTGTTTAAATCGGCGCATGAACGGCATCCTAGAGAAGCGCCGTGGGCATTGTCAATCGGCGGGCCGGTCGCGGGCCCGAAAACGCGACGCAAAAAAATCCCGGCGTCTTGAGAGGCCGGGATTTTTTTTTGGCGTGGGTTAACGACGTGCGATCAGCCGGTCGAGGGACAGGCGGCCAGCGCCTTCGAACAGCACCGCAACCGCACCGGCGATCAGTGCCAGGCCGAACTCATAACCGTTATTGGCCATGAACAAGCCGTTGTGGATGTGCACGGAAAGAATCGCCACGACCAACATTATGATCACCACCAGCGCTGCAGGCCGGGCCAGCAAGCCGAGAAACAGCGCGAGGCCGCCGAAGAATTCCGCACTGCCGGACATCAGGGCCATGAGGTAGCCAGGGTTCAGGCCGAGGCTGGCCATGTACTGGCCGGTGCCTTCCAGACCATAGCCGCCGAACAGGCCGAACAGTTTCTGGCTACCGTGGGCCATGAGGATGATGCCGATGAGAATCCGCAGGCCGGTGATGCCGTAACCCGCGTGGGTGTTGAAGATCGATTTGAGTGTTGTGTTCATGGCGCTTAATTCCGTCTGAGTGGAGAATGGCGCCATCATAATCGGTTATATAAATTAGAAAATGGCAAAATACTCGCCATACCTATCCAATATGTAGATGTATCAGCGAGCCTCGGGACGCTCAAGGGAACCCCGCGCCTGGTCAAACGCCAGGAAGTACTTATTGACGCTGTTGACGTAGCTCACGACGTTCTTGCCGCCCTGCTCCATTGCCACGCGCTCGACCTGAAAAAACCACTGGTTCGGGTTGAGCCCCTGTCGCCTGGCTTCCGCGCGCATGGCCTGCACGCGCTCCGGGCGAGGTTGTAGGCCGCCAGGGTGAAGGCCATGCGCTCGCGCTCATTGATTTTCGGGCTGGCGAAGAACTTGCGCCGCAACAGCGCCAGGTATTTGCTGGCCGCCTGTACGTTGCCGTCGAGGTCATGAATATCATCAACGCCCACGCGCTGCGCGGCCGAGGGTGTGATCTGGAGCAGGCCGGTGGCGCCGCTGCCACCTTTGGCGACCGGGTTAAGCGCCGATTCCTTGAAGGCCACCGCGGCGAGGTCCAGCCAGTCCATCTTTTGCCTGTCGGCATGCAGCTGCAACGTGGGCCGCAGTTTTTCCAGGCGCTGGCGGTCCTCGCGTGCCAGCGGATAGTGGATCTGGTAACGGTCCTTGTAAGCGCTCTGGAAGGCGGCGTCCTGATTGCGCGGCGGCTCGTAGGTCTGCAGGAAGCGGTCGACGGCGCCGCGCAACACCACGGCGTCCTTGCGCACGAACCAGTTCATGTCGCCCGGATCGCTCAAGGCAGCAGCCCGGTCAATCCGCAGTTTGGGCATCACTTTGGCCCAACGCTCGGCAATCGGCTGCTCGACCACGGTCTGGTGGTAAACGCCGGCCTGAACCATTTCCAGCACATCTTCTACGGCCAGGCTCGGATCGACCCATTCGATCTTCACCGGCGGCAGTTTGCGCAGGGCCAGGTTCTGATTGAGTTGCAGGATGGCTTCATCGGCGGCGCTGCCGCTGGTCAACATCAGCGTGCGGCCGGAGAGCTGTTCGGGATGCTTGAGCCCGCGCTCACCCTTGACGCCGACCACCACCAGGGGCACCTGGCTGGCCACCGGTTCAGTGGCGTCGACATAGCGGGCGGCGCTGGCGTCGAGCAGTTCGCCCGGCGCGACAATGTCGCCCTCGCCGCGCTGCAGCGCGGCGAGCAGTTGGTCCTTGGCCTTGGGAATGAGCTTGAGGGAGATTTTCTGGCCGTCGCGGGCATGGCTGTTGAGGTAGGTTTCGAACGCCTGCAATCGACGGCATTCGACGCCAACCGGCTCGCCCTGGACCTGGGCGGAACTGTTGCGGCTCTGATTGACCAACACCCGCAGCACTTTGCCGCTGCGGATCGCCGGCAAGTCGCGAACCTGGCTCTTTTTGATCACCACGGGCGGGCCGGCGGGACGCGGCGAGGCGTGGCTGGGCACGGCCATGACGCACATCAGGGAAAACAGCGAGGCTCGGATCATTGACGCTCCGATGAAAGGCCGAAAAAAACGGGCTTGAAGTCTGTGCCGGACAGCTGAACGGCTCGCAGCGCATATTGCAGCGTGCGTCAGCAAGGGTCAGTCACAGGGTTATGTTTATTCCAAGCATTTGAGCCTGCTTGTTTTTTATCGCTTCAATCGCTCTGGTATTCTTCTCGGCCTCTGGCCTGAGGTAGCACCATGCAACTAATAGACATTGGCGTCAACTTGACCAACCCAAGCTTCGCCGCCCGCGAACGCGAGGTGGTGGAGCGGGCGTACTCCGCCGGCGTCGGTCAGTTGATCCTCACCGGCACCGACGTCGAGGGCAGCGAAAGCGCACTGCAATTGTCGCGTCGGCTCGACGAAAGCGCCGAGCGCCTGTTCAGCACCGCCGGCATTCATCCGCACTCGGCAAGCGCGTGGACCGGCGAAACCGAAAGCCGGCTCAAGGCGCTGTTACGCGAAAAGACGGTCTGCGCGGTGGGCGAATGCGGGCTGGATTTCAATCGCGACTTCTCCCCTCGTCCGCAGCAGGAGAAGGTGCTGGAGGCGCACCTGGCGCTTGCCGTCGAGCTGCAACTGCCGGTGTTTCTGCATGAACGCGACGCCGACGAGCGTCTGCTCGCCATCCTTCGGGATTATCGTGATCAGCTTCCGGCGGCGGTGGTGCATTGCTTCACCGGGGAAAAGCGCGCGCTGTTCAACTACCTGGACCTCGACCTGCACATCGGCATCACCGGCTGGATCTGCGACGAGCGCCGGGGCACGCACCTGCATCCGCTGGTCAGGGAAATTCCCCGTGGCCGGTTAATGCTGGAAAGCGACGCGCCGTACCTGCTGCCTCGCACCCTACGGCCCAAACCCAAAAACGGGCGCAACGAGCCGGCCTACTTGCCGGAGGTGCTGCGCGAAGTGGCGTTGCACCGGGGCGAAAGCCCGGCTGATGTGGCGACCCACACCACCGATTGCGCGCGGTCGTTCTTTTCGCTGCCCGTGGTGGAGCCATTCTCCCGGGAGACATAGAAGCAGCGTGCCGCCTATCAGGCTGATAGCAAACCTCGATTCGCTGAAGTGAACCTCCGGGCCTATTCTCACCTCTATCGAAAACACTTCTTGTTTACGCTTTTTGAGAGGGGAGCATCATGCCCAAGTTCATCACGGACCTTCACATCGGCGAGTTCTTCAACCCGTCGCGCAAGTCAGGCCTGCCGGCAAACGCCGTGCTGTCGTCACTGGCGTTCCCGCTGTCCATTGTCTCCGGCCTGTTGCTGCTGGACGGCGCGCTGAACAGCAGCCTCACGTCAGCAGCCATTGGCGTGCTCGGTCTGGTAGCGGCGCAGGCAATAAAAGCCCGAGGCCAATAAGGCCTTGGGTTTTCGAGTTGCACGGTAACAATTCTTCCGAGCACAGGCTTAGCGTTCGTGCCTGCGCGATACCCGCTCACGCAAACCCTTTTTACTGCCCTCCCTCTTAGCCCAAGACTTAGCCAAAGACGGTCACCGTCTGGCGGCTGATCGCTACCAACTCCCCTTTTGGTGTCCACAATGCCGCGGCGGTATGACCGTACCCATCGCGGGCGTGCTCGATCACGGCTCGGTACTGAGTCCAGTCATGGGTCGTCAGCGCGGGCAACGGCTGCACGAACTCAATCGTCCACGTCAACGAGCTTCCCGGCGCCGGCCTGTTCAGGTGCGGCAATACGGCGGGCGGCCAGGTGTCGACCAGCGCCAGCAGATGCGCTTCGGTCAGCGGCTCCTCCTCTACATCGCGCAGACGCGCATAGCCGCCAATCGCCGGCGACGGCGTGTTGGAAAACGGCAGCCCGCCCAGCGCCCAGCGCAGGTCGATGTAGCGAAGGTATTCAGGCATCACCCCTGAAACGAAGGGGAACGGCTCAATCGCTTCCACCGGCTTGAATACCGGCGCAGGCGCGGCGGCCACTGCAATCATCGACTCGCGGGGTGCGCCGAAGCTGCCCTGTATCAGCGTCATCACTTCGCCGTTCTGCACCGCCCGGCCCAGCACTTGGCTGACGGCCTTGCCCTCGCGCAGGATCTCGACCTCGAACGCAATCGGGGTATCGATGGCCGGCGGGGCGACGAAACAGATCGCCAGCGAACGAACTGGCCGGTCTTTCGACACCTTGGCGCGCATCGCTTCGAACAACAGCGCGGCCATCAATCCGCCGAAACAGGCACGTCCCTGGGCCCAGGACGCAGGGATGCTGACGGATTCGGGATGGGTGCGGACGGCGTCGAGCAGCTCGGAGAAGGTCATGCGCGTTCCAGAAGTGGCAGGCGGTAGGCCCGAATGTTAGCGAGGCACGCAGCGCAGGACAGGGCGTAAAACCGCCAATCCTGCGGACGAATGGTGCTCGGCGTTAAGAATGCCGCCCGAAGCAAGCCTGGTACAAACGCTCCAGAACCTTGTCGGACTCTTCTTCGGCGCGGCGAATGCCCAATTCCCACCCGGCCACGCAGGGCGCCAGGTCCGCCTGGTGCCGCGCCTGCTCCAGCCATTGCAGATGATCGTGCCAGTCGCCCAGCGCACCTTGGGCTGCTTTCAGGCGGCGCTGCATGTTCTTGGGCTGGTGACTGAGTTTCGGGTAGGCCTCGGCGGCGTAACGCACGCGCTTGATCAGCAGGCGCAGGCGATGGCGGTCGTGGGCCGGGTCGCCCATGGCCTTGCGCAGTTGCTTCCACTGTTTGTCCAGACGTTTTTCAATGCGCTGGCGCAGCGAGTCGAGCAGGCCATGGCGCGCTTGAGTGCGCAGCAGGGCCGGCAATTGATCCAGCACACCGAACAGCCGATTGAGCTCCGCTGAGCTCGCCACCCTCGGGCACGCTGCTTTCAGGTACTGCTCGCGCTTGCTTGCCGCCTGGGTCAGGCCCTGCTCGTCGAGAAACGCCGCCAGCACCTGCATGTCGCGCAATGGCGTGGTCAGGGCACCGACCTCCTTCGCCGCCGCTTCTACCTGATCCAGCCCCGGCAAACCGCGCAGGGGCCGCAGCACACTGCGCAGACGCCTGACCGTGGTGCGCAAATCGTGCAGCGCTTCGCTGTCGGTGGAGGCCTCTAGCCGCGCGTGGCAGGCCAGCAGTTTAACGTTAAGGCCGATAATCTCGGCGACCAGATGATCGACCATCGCTGACATGAAACACTCCCTGGCTAATGATTTACGGCTGTTTATCTCTCACGGCGGACAAGCGCCACGGCAGGCTGCGGCGCAGGGCCTTCAAACGCTGACGCAGTAACCCCACAGAGCCGGTTGCCCCGGCGTAACGCTGGGCCTCGAACTCACGGACAAAATCCCCGATCGCTTGCGCCTGCGCCGGCAATTGCTCGGCCGCCCGTTGGGCGAAGGCCTGGGCGCCCTCACCCGGCTGCCGTTTAAGACCCTGTCGCATGAGCAGACGTTCGAATTGCTTGAACAGGCGCAGTTGTGAATCGCTTTCGCGCCGCCAAGGCTTGAACAGCCACAACGCCAGCAGCCCCAGAATAATCGCGGCGCCGCCCGCGAATACCGGCGCCTGAAAACCGGAAAACCAACGGCCCAGCACTTGCAGCTGCTGTTGCCCCTGATAGCCCAGCACCCAGCGCTGCCAGCCGTAATTGAGGTTGTCCCAGCTCATGCGGATCGAGTTCACCCACGCCAGGTGCCGATAGCGCAACACCGACATCGGCGAATCGCCCAAGAACTCTTCATCCGCCGCCAACGCCTGCTCAAGGCCCTGCTCGACCCGCGCCGGCGCCACGGCGGCAGTTGGGTCGACGCTGCGCCAGCCCACGCCCGCCTGCCAGTATTCGACCCACGCGTGTGCATCAAACTGACGCACGGTGAGGTAATTGCCGTCCGGGTTCACCTCACCCCCCTGATAACCGGCGACGACCCGCGCCGGCACGCCAGCCGCCCGCAACGCAAAGGTCATCGCACCGGCGTAATGCACGCAAAATCCCGCGCGGCTGCCGAACAGGAAGTCGTCAATGCTGTTGGCGCCCAGCGTGGGGGGCTTAAGGGTGTAGCGGAACGGCTGTGAGGTGAAATATGACAGCAGCGCGTCCACCATCCCGTCGGTGTCAGGGTGGCGCCGGTGCAGGTCCGCCACCCATTCGCGCACCTGGGGATTGCCTTTGGCGGGCAGCTGCAGGGCCTGTAACCGCGCCCCGTCGCTGAGCACAGTCTCGCGCACGGCGTCGGGCCATGACTCGACGCTGTACAGCATCGATTGCTCGATCGGCCGCCGCCGCTGCCAGCGGAAATCGCTCATCTGGCGCACGCCGGCCAGATCGGTCTGCCCCACGTCGAGGGTCATCAGCCATGGCTTGCCGGTCGGCTCCAGCACCACGCTGTAATTGATCCGCTCGCCTTCACGGCTCCACACCGGCGCGTCCGGCACTTGCGCCCGCGAGGATTGCGACCAGCGTCGGCCGTCGAATTGCTCCAGCGTCAACGCGCGCCAGTACAACTGATGGCGTGGCGGCAACGGGCCGTCAAAACTGGCGCGAAAGACCAGCTCGGCGGACTTGCTCAGCTCGGCGATGTCCCCGGGCGCCATGCTGTCGGAGAGTCCGGTCAGCGCCTTGTTGCTCGGTTGCGGCAACGACCACAGGGGGTCCAGGCGCGGGAAAAACAGGAACAGCAAAAGCATCAGCGGCACGGCTTGCAACAGCAGTTTGGCCGACAGTCTCAGTGTCGATGCCGGCTTGCTGGAAATGCCGGACTGCTGAAGGCCGATCAACGACGCCAGCAGTGTGGTGATTGGTAGCAGGGTAAACAGGCCCCAGAGCAGCGAGTCCTCGAACAGATACCCCACCGCGATACAGAAGAAGCCGAGAAAGATCAGCACCAGCGCATCGCGTCGGGTCTGCATCTCCAGCATCTTTAGAATGAACGCCGCGATGAGCAACGCCGCCCCCGCATCCAGCCCGATCAAACTGCCGCGCGCCAGGTAGATGCCCCCGGCGGTGCCGACCAGTAACCCCGACTTGATCCAGGTCCCGGGGATGGGCACGCGCATGCGAAAGATTTGAATGCGCCAGAATGAGCAGGCCAGCCACAGCACGATCAACGCCACTGGCACGTGCAAGGCAAACGGAACAATCACCAGCGCCTGGGCGATCAGCAGCCAGTTGAGGCTGACCCGCGGGATCGGCCGGGCGAGACTGGTGGACGTCATCGCGCGATTCGGCCCATGGCTTGCCCCATCATGCGCGCACCCCGTACAGCGCCAGTTGGCGCAAACAGGCTTCGCGGTGGGCGTCGCCGCTGTCGACGGCGGAGATGAAGCCCGGCAGGCGCAACGCGAAAGGCTGCTGACGCTGGGACAATTCCAGCACCCAATAGCACAGGCGCGACAGCCGCTCTTCGATGTCCCCGCCCAGCGCCATGAAGTCCAGGCACAGGTCGTGGCCGCTGAGATCACTGAACTCCTTGACCATCAGCCCCTGCCCGCGGGACCAGGCTTTCCAGTGCATGCGCCGCATCGAGTCACCCGCCTGCCACAGGCGCAGGCCTTGATAATCATCAACCCCCGGCCCCGTCGTCGCGTGCCCGTCGTCTTCGGCGTGGGGCTGTGCGCCACGCAACAGCGGCATCGTCCCAGCGAGCGGTTGCGGGTAGATCAGCACGATTTGTTCGAGGTCCAGCCAGCTCCAGGCGCGGAAAATGCCCAGCGGGAAGACGCTCTCCACACGCAAGCGCGGTGCCCGTAGCCAGCCGCGTTTGAGCGCCGGCAAACACAGGCCCAGTTCCACCAGGCGTTCAGCCTCGACGTCGGTCTGCTCCAGTTGCCCGCTGTCCCAGCCCAGGGCGATCGCCTGGTGCCCATGGCCGACGCTTTCCAGGCGCAGGCGCAGCTGCACCGGTTCGCCGACGAACACCGAGCGCGCCTGGCCGCCGCTGAGGATCAGCCCGCTGAGGTTGCGGTAGGTGTGCAGAATGGCAAGCACGCCCACTGACAGCATCAGGAAGGTCAGGCCATAGGCCAGGCTGTTCTGGTAGTTAATGGAAACCAGCAGCAGCAAAAACAGAATGAGCGCGTACGTGCCGCCAACCCGGGTCGGCAGGATGAAGATTCGGCGGTGATCCAGCTCGACCCGCGACGCCGGAGGGATCCGCCGCCCCACCCATTGCTGCCAGACCGGTTTGAAACGTTCGATCACAGCACCGGCACCTCGCGCAGCAAGCCTTGAACCAACGCCCCGCCGCCGTGCCCGGTCGGGTCCGTGCGCTCACGCAGGCGGTGACCGATGACGGCGGGCAGAATCGCCTGTACGTCTTCCGGGATGACGTAATCGCGTCCGGCGAGCAACGCCCAGGCGCGGGCCGCCGACAGAATCGCCAGGCTCGCCCGCGGCGATAGGCCGTAGGCGAATTGCGGCTGGCTGCGCGTGGCATCGACCAGCCGCAGCACGTAATCCACCAACGCGTCGCTGGCCCGCACTTGCCGCGCCTGTTGCTGAAGGGACGCCAGTTCGGCGTGGTCCAGCAACGGCTCGATCCGCGGCAGCAGGTCGCGACGGGACTCCCCTAGCAGCAGGGCTTTCTCCGCGGACCGCGCGGGATAACCCAGGGAAAGGCGCATGAGGAAGCGGTCCAGCTGCGACTCCGGCAAGCTAAAGGTGCCGCCCTGGCTGAACGGATTCTGGGTGGCGATGACGAAAAACGGGTCCGGCAATAGACGGGTTGCGCCCTCGATGGTGACCTGACCTTCCTCCATGGCTTCCAGCAGCGCGCTCTGGCTCTTGGGCGTGGCGCGGTTTATTTCATCGGCCAGCACCAGCTCGGCGAAGATCGGCCCGGGATGGAAGGTGAATTGCCCGGTGTCGCGATCAAAGACAGACGTGCCGAGGATGTCGCCCGGCAGCAGGTCGGAGGTGAATTGAATGCGTTGAAAGCTCAGGCCGAGCACGCGCGCCAGGGTGTGGCTCAGGGTGGTTTTGCCCATGCCGGGCAAGTCTTCGATCAGCAGGTGCCCGCCGCCCAGCAGGCAGGTCATTGCCAGCCTGACCTGAGCCTCCTTGCCGAGCACCACTTCATTGATCGCGTTGAGACACGCATCCAGTTTTCTGCCCATTGGAAGGCCTCCCCAGGCGACTGCTCATGGCTAATAGGACTGCAAACGATGCCAGTCGTGCGGCCACTGTAAGGTCAGCGTAGGCGTTTTCGCCAGAGCCAGTTTGGGGAATTGAGGGGGTGTGGGGCGAGTGCGGGGGCTGGGCGTGAGACGGCGCGGTGTCAGTCACCGCGCAGGGTAATGCACATCAACGACCCGCGCGGGACTCGCGGATGTAGAAACGGGCTTTCTCGGACTTCTCGGAGCAACCTTCGAAGGCTTCGAACTGTTGCTGGGTTTTGGCACCGGTCAGCAGTGACAGGGCCTTGGAGTAGCTGACGGTGCCGGCGAAGCCTTCGGCCTTGGCCAGATCGAGCTCGTGCCAGGCCGCGTCAAGGTTGGTGGCGCAGCTGTCGCGGTAGGCCGTTTTGCCGGCGCAACCGGTGAGAACCAACGCCAACAGGGGCAGGCAGATCCAGGCTTTCATGGGTGTTACCTCAACTAAGGAAATCGACGATGCGGCTTTGACGGCGCGGCGGATGTAAAGTGCCACACCGTGGCCACGCACGATACCCGTTTTAGGTCGTTGGCGTTACGCTGGCGTGTGATGACTCGGCCGCCTCGCGCGCCGCCCGAACGCTGACAGTGGGAAACCGCACATGAATAAACGCATCGCGCTGGTCCTGGGCTCCGGAGGCGCAAGAGGCTATGCGCACATCGGCGTCATCGAAGAGCTGGAACACCGCGGCTACGACATCGCCTGTATCGCCGGCTGTTCCATGGGCGCCGTGATCGGCGGGATCTATGCGGCGGGCAAGCTGCCGGAGTACAAGGCCTGGATCGAGAGCCTGGATTACCTGGACGTGTTGCGGCTGGTGGACGTGAGCTTTCGGCTGGGGGCGATTCGCGGTGAAAAGGTGTTCGGCAAGATCCGCGACATCGTCGGCGAGATCAACATCGAGGACCTGCCGATCCCCTACACCGCCGTGGCCACGGACCTCACCAATCAGCAGGAAATCTGGTTCCAGGAGGGCAATCTGCATTCGGCGATGCGCGCCTCGGCGGCCATTCCCAGCCTGTTCACCCCGGTTGTTCAGGGCAATCGCACCCTGGTCGATGGCGGCCTGCTGAACCCTTTGCCCATCGTGCCGGTGGTGTCGAGCCATTGCGATTTGATCGTCGCGGTCAACCTTAACTCGACCACCCAGAAGCAGTACCAATTGCCGGTGATCGAACGTCCGCCAGCGGTGAAGAAGCGTATCGACGGGCTGATGAGTTCCATTGGCTCGCACTTGCCATTCCGCCGCAAACCCGACCTGACCGGCGACGGCGCGCTGCGGCTGGCCGAGGACAGGCTCAAGCCCAGCGCCGCCGTGCTGCCGGGCAATCCGTGGCTGACGGCCGAGGCTGAATCGGCCGACCCTCAGGACCAACAACCCTCCGCCGCGCCCACCCTGTCAGGCGCACCGAAGTCGGCCAGCGGATCGATCATCATCGACAACGTCGGCCCGGCCTCACTGCTTGACCTGATCAACCAGAGTTTCGAGGTGATGCAGACGTCCCTCGCGCAATACAAGATCGCCGGCTACCCGCCCGACATCCTGATCAACGTGCCCAAACGCGTGTGCCGGTTTTTCGAATTCTACAAAGCCCCGGAGCTGATCGCCTTGGGCCGCCAGATTGCCCGCGAGACATTGGATCGGTATGAGCAGGAGCATTGAAGGTGTTACACCTGGCGCCTTCCCGGCTAAAGCCGGTCCTACATCCGAGTTCACAGCCAATTTCAGACTGAACGCAATACCTGAGTAGGACCGGCTTCAGCCGGGAAGAGGCCAGCGTGGACGCTATCAATTATGCGGTGTGGCGTCCGAAGCCTTCCCGGCTAAAGCCGGCCCCACAATTGGTTTCACCGCCAGTCCCAATGGATGCATGCGATGCTTTAGTGGGACCGGCTTCAGCCGGGAAGAGGCCAGCGTGAGCGCCATCAATGATGCGGTGCGGCATCCGACGCCTTCCCGGCTAAAGCCGGTCCCACAGTCGAGGTCAGCGCCAGTACCGATGGATGCACGCGATGCTTTTTAGTGGGACCGGCTTCAGCCGGGAAGAGGCCAGCGTGGACGCCATCAATGATGCGGTGCGGCATCCGACGCCTTCCCGGCTAAAGCCGGTCCCACAGTCGAGGTCAGCGCCAGTCCCAATAGATGCATGCGATCCATTTAGTGGGACCGGCTTCAGCCGGGAAGAGGCCAGCGTGGGCGCCATCAATTATGCGGCGCGGCATCCGACGCCTTCCCGGCTAAAGCCGGTCCCACAAAATGCGCGTGGTCAGCCAACCCGGCTAAAGCCAGTCCCAGAGTTGGGTTCACCGCCAGTCCCGATGGATGCATGCGATCGATTTAGTGGGACCGGCTTCAGCCGGGAAGAGGCCAGTGTGAGCGCCATCAATGATGCGGTGCGGCATCCGACGCCTTCCCGGCTAAAGCCGGTCCCACAATTGGTTTCACCGCCAGTCCTGCAGGGGTACGCGACTGTCGGAGGGAACACGATCCATCACGCATCCACCAACCGATACCCGACCCCCGCCTCTGTGACGATGTACCGCGGCGCGGCAGGGTCGTCGCCCAGTTTCTGGCGAAGGTGACCCACCACGATGCGCAGGTAATGGGTGTCCTCGACGTGGGTTGGCCCCCAGACGTCCTTGAGCAGTTGCTGCTGGGTGATGACCCGCCCGGGATGGCGCGCCATTTGGGCGAGCACGGCGTATTCCTTGCGGGTCAGTGCGACTTCGGTATCGCCCAGCGACACCCGGCGGTACGCCAGGTCGATGTTCAGCGGGCCAATGGCCACGGCCGACTCCACCTGACCGCTCTCTGGTGCCTGGCGTAACAGCGCACGAACGCGCGCCAGGAATTCCTGAATGCCGAACGGCTTGGTCACGTAATCGTTGGCGCCCGCGTCCAGCGCGCGTACCTTTTCGCCCTCGCTTGCACGCACCGAGAGCACCAGCACCGGCACTGCCGACCACTCACGGAACTGGCTGAGCACGTCCTGGCCGTCCATGTCCGGCAGGCCCAGGTCGAGCACCAGCAGGTCGGGTTTGTTGAGCGCCGCCTGAGTCAGGCCGTCGTCTCCGGTGCCGGCTTCCAGCACCTTGTAGCCTTGCGACGCGAGGCTGATGCGCAGGAACTTGCGGATCTGCGGCTCGTCATCGATCACCAGAATGGTCGCCGTCTGGCTCATGGGTGTCCTGTCATGAAGAAAAAGGGTCGGTCACGCGAAGGCGTGAGCGTAGCGCAAAGCGGGTTCAGACCGTTGGGTCTATTTCCGCTTCGGGCTGCGTTTGCAGCGGCAGGTGCAGGCTGATGCAGGTGCCGCGACCGTCGATGCCATCGGCCACGCTGATCCGGCCGCCATGGGCACCGACCATGCCCTGGCAAATCGCCAGACCCAGTCCTGTGCCCTGCCCGCCTCGGTCGCCACGCGCAGCGGTATAGAACATGTCGAAAATCTTTGCGCGCTCGCTTTCGGGGATGCCCGGGCCTTCATCGCTGACGGCGAAAATGATTTCCTCGTCCTGAACATCCACCGCCATCTGCAAACGGCCGTTGACCGGCGAGAAGCGCGCGGCGTTTTCGATCACATTGATCAGCGCCTGCTCGATCAGCGCGGCGTGCACATACAGCAGCGGCAATTGCGCCGACAACCGGGTCATCACCTGCAACGGCGCAAGCACCGCGCGCAGTCGGTTGAGCGCGCTGCCGACGATGTCGCCCGGCGACACCCAGTCCCGTGCCAGCTTGAGGGCGCCGTGGCCAAGGCGCGTCATGTCCAGCAAGTTCTGAATGTAGCGGTCCAGACGCTCGGCCTCGTCGCGGGTGCCCTCAAGCAACTCGCGACGGTCTTCGAGCGGGATCGCCTCGCCCAGCGCCAGCAGGCTGTCGATACTGCCGCGCATGGCGGTCAGCGGCGTGCGCAGGTCATGGGACACCGACGCCAGCAAAGCGCTGCGCAGCTGTTCGGTTTCGCCGTGCAAACGTGCGGCCTCAAGGTCTTCGGCCAGTCGTGCCCGCGCCAGGGCCTGCCCCAACGGCTGACTCAGCGCGGTCAGCAGGCGTCGGCGCTCGGGGCTGAAGGTCTGGCCCTGTTTCGCACGAATACCCAGCAACGCCAGGGGCGCGTCGTCCACCCACAACGGCAGCCACCACCAATTGCCTGACGGCAGCGTGCCGGTTCCCTTGCCTGCCGGTTGCCCATGCTGCCAGGCCCAATCCGCTGCCGCGCGTTCAAACTCGGAAAACTCCAGCGGCCCGCCCACCTCGACCTTCCAGCCGTGCTCGCGCTCATTGTCCAGCACGCACAGCTGCAACTCATCCCAACCTGCCAGGTGATGGTCGGCCGCACTGAGTACGGCCTGGCGATCGGTGGCCGCGGTCAGGCGGCGGGACAGGTCGAGCAGTTCGCTGGTCTCTTCCTGGGTGTCGCGCAGCGCTTGCAACTGGCGACGTTGGCGCGCGGCGAGGTTGCCGGTCAGCGCCGCCATCAACAGAAAGAACAGCAGCGTCAGCACGTCTTCTTCACGCTGAATGCTCAGGGAGAAATTGGGCGGGATAAACAGAAAATCATAGGCCAGAAACGACAGCACCGAGCAGACCATGGCCGGGCCGACGCTGCTGCGCACGGCCACCAGCAACACGGCGGCGAGAAACACCAGGGAGATGTTCGGCAGCGCCAGCCAGCTGGACACCGCCCAGGCCAGGGCACTGGCGCCAACCGTGGCGAACAGCGCCAGCGCGTAATCGAACCAGACCAGTTTGCGCGGCGAGCTGGATTGCGCCTGATCGGGGCGCGACTCGCTGTCGAGTACGTTGATTTCCAGGCCGTGGGCGTTGCGCAACAGACGCGACGCCAGGCCGCCGCCCAATACCCGACGCCGCAGCGACGGCCGTGACTGCCCCACCAACACCAGACTGGCGCGGCGTTCGGTGGCGTGTTGGATCAGGGTTTTCGCCACTTCCGGTGCGCGCAGGACCACCACTTCACCGCCAAGGCGCTCGGCCAGTTGCTGGGCGCTCTGCAGCCGCGCGCGCGCCAACTCATCAAACAAACGACCGTTGTCAACGTGGACCAGGCTCCACGGCAGATGCCGACGCTGCGCAACGCGGCTGGCATGGCGCACCAGACGCTCGGCCTGCGCGTCGCCATCGATCCCCACCAACAGACGACCGCGCACGGCGGGCGCCGCCTGACCCAACTGCCGATAGCCCAGCGCCAGATCGTTGTCCACCTGAGCGGCCGCGGTCTGCATGGCCATTTCCCGCAGCGCGGTGAGGTTGGTCTGGGTGAAAAACGCATCGATGGCCGCGCGCGCCTGCTCCGGCACGTAGACCTTGCCGTCGCGCAGCCGCTCCAGCAGCTCGCGAGGCGGCAGGTCAATCAGCACCAGTTCGTAAGCCTCCTGCAAGACCCAGTCAGGCAGTGTTTCGCGCACTTGCACGCCAGTGATTCCGCGCACCTGATCGTTGAGGCTTTCCAGGTGCTGAACGTTGACCGTGGTGTAAACGTCGATCCCCGCCGACAGCAGCTCCTGAATGTCTTGCCAGCGCTTGGCGTGGCGGCTGCCGGGCGCATTGGAGTGGGCCAGTTCGTCGACCAGCACCAGCTTGGGTTTCGCCGCGAGCAGGCCGTCCAGGTCCATCTCTTCGAGCACGACCCCGCGGTACTCGGAACGCAGCATGGGTTGCTGTGGCAAACCACCCAGCAGCGCTTCGGTTTCGGCACGGCCGTGGGTCTCGACGACGCCGGCCAGCAGCGAAACGCCCTGGCGCATCTGCGTGTGTGCCGCCTGCAGCATGGCGTAGGTCTTGCCGACGCCGGGCGCTGCCCCAAGGAAAACCTTCAGCCGCCCGCGATCGTCACGAGGAAGATTGACCAGCAAAGCGTCGGCGCGGGTGGTTGAATTCACGAAGGTTGTCCTGATCCATTGGATGACGGTTGATCGTTTGGCGGGCGGCATTGTAGGCGCGAGTAACGCCAGCCAAACTGTCCAGCGGACTCAGTTCACCACTTTGCCAGACGGTAACCGATCCAGACCCAGATTCAAGTCCAGCACGTTCACCACCGGCGGGCCGATCAGCGGGGTCTGGGTGCTTTCCGCCACCAGCTTCTGCACCGACTCGCGCGGCAGGTTGCGGGCCGCGGCGACGCGGGCGACCTGATACTGCGCCGCGGCTGGCGACACGTGCGGGTCAAGACCACTGCCGGAGGTGGTCAGCAGGTTCAGCGGCACCGGGCCCTGATTCTCGACTTTCTCCTTGGCGGCGTCGTCCCCTATCCGGGTTGCCAGCGCCGGATTGCTCGGCGCCAGGTTGCTCGCGCCGCTGGCCACCGTGGCAAAGGCCCCGGCAGACGGCCGCGGATGAAACCATTCTTCGCCGGTAAAATTCTGCGCGATCAATTCCGAGCCGCGCACCTTTTCATGGTCGTCATAGACCAGGCTGCCGTTGGCCTGATCCGGGAACGCCACCTGGGCGACGCCGGTGACCACCAGCGGGTAAGCCACGCCGGTGATCAGGGTCATCAGAACGATCAGGCTCACGGCCGGACGCAATACACTGGACATCATCTATTCCTCATTTCGAAGTGGGCGCTGCGCGGGGTCAGTCACCGCGCAGCGCGTTCAACGCGTTACACCAGGTGCAGAGCCGTCAACAGAAGGTCGATCGCCTTGATGCCCACGAACGGCACGACAATCCCGCCCAGCCCGTACACCAGCAGGTTGCGGCGCAGCAGGTGCGCCGCGCTGGCGGCCTGTACCCGCACGCCGCGCAGTGCCAGGGGAATCAGCACGACGATGATCAGCGCGTTGAAGACGATCGCGGACAGGATCGCGCTCTGCGGGCTGGCCAGGTGCATGACGTTGAGCACGCCCAGTTGCGGGTAGATCGCCGCAAACAGCGCCGGCAGGATGGCGAAATACTTGGCCACGTCGTTGGCGATGGAAAAGGTCGTCAGGGCGCCACGAGTCACCAGCAATTCCTTGCCGATCTGCACCACGTCCAGCAGCTTGGTCGGGTCGCTGTCGAGATCGACCATGTTGGCCGCTTCCCGCGCTGCTTGAGTGCCATCGTTCATTGCCATGCCGACGTCGGCCTGGGCCAGTGCGGGCGCGTCGTTAGCGCCGTCGCCACACATCGCCACCAGACGGCCGTCGTTCTGTTCCTGACGGATGCGCTCCAGTTTTTTCTCGGGAGTGGCTTCGGCCAGCACGTCATCCACGCCCGCCTCTGCCGCAATGGCCGCCGCCGTCAGCGGGTTATCCCCGGTGACCATGACGGTGCGAATGCCCAGTTTGCGCAGCTCCTCGAAGCGCTCGCGAATGCCCGGCTTGACCACGTCTTTCAGGTGAATCGCGCCGAGCAGTTTGCCGTCGCCGCACACCAACAGAGGCGTACCACCGGTCTTGGCGATCTTGTCGATTTCCCGCGCCAGTACAGGCGGCAGGTCACTGCGGTCACGGCCGAGGAATTTGAGCAGCGAATCCACCGCGCCCTTGCGATACACACGGCCTTCGAAGTCGACGCCGGACAAGCGGGTTTCCGCCGTGAACGGCACCGCCGTCAGTTGGCTCGGCGCAGGCTCGGTCATCGGCTGCAGGCCGCGCAGGTATTCGACGATGGACTTGCCTTCGGCCGTGTCATCGGCCAGCGAGGCCAGCAACGTGCCCTCGCTCAGTTCTTTGGGCGTCACGCCGGGGGCGGCATACACCGCCGAGCAGCGACGATTGCCGAAGGTGATGGTGCCGGTCTTGTCCAGCAGCAACACGTGCACGTCACCCGCCGCTTCCACCGCTCGCCCGGATTTGGCGATCACGTTGAGCCGCACCAGACGGTCCATGCCGGCAATGCCAATGGCCGAGAGCAGCCCGCCGATGGTGGTCGGAATCAGCGTCACCAGCAGCGCCACGAGGAACACCAGCGGCAGGTTACCGCCGGCGAAATGCGCGAACGGCTGCAAGGTCACGACCACCAGCAGGAAGATCAGCGTCAGGCCGATCAGCAAAATGTCCAAGGCCACTTCGTTGGGGGTCTTCTGGCGCTTGGCGCCTTCGACCAGGGCGATCATGCGATCCAGCGTCGATTCGCCCGGGTTGGCGCTGATGCGCACCAGCAGCCAGTCGGACACCAGTCGGGTGTTGCCGGTGACGGCCGAGCGGTCGCCGCCGGACTCGCGGATCACCGGCGCAGACTCACCGGTGATCGCGGCCTCGTTCACCGCCGCAATCCCTTCGATCACCTCGCCATCGCCGGGGATCATTTCGCCGGCTTCGACGCGGACTACATCGCCCTTGCGCAGGGTCGCGGCGTTGACCATCTCGTAGCTGCCGCTGGCGTTCCGCTTGCGAGCCTTCAGCCCTTCACTGCCGGCTTTAAGGCTGTCGGCGCGGGCCTTGCCGCGACCTTCGGCCAAGGCTTCGGCGAAGTTGGCGAACAACACGGTGAACCATAGCCACACCGCGATCTGCACGGCGACGGAGGTCGGCACCGCCGGATCGGGGATCAGGCACAGCACCGTGGTCAGGATCGCGGTCAGTTCGACCACCAGCATCACCGGTGCACGTTGCAACTGGCGCGGGTCGAGCTTGACGAACGCCTGGACCAGCGCCGGTCGCCACAGCGCGGCAAAGCCGGTTTTGGCGGAAACGTTCGAGCCGGGCTGTGCGTCATGACTCGCCGCAACGGGTTTGCCGGCCGCGCTTTTACTGTCCGAGCTCTTTGTTACGGGGGCTTGCATGTTCATGGTGTGGTCCTCAGAAGCCCAGGCTCAAGTGTTCGGCAATCGGTCCCAGTGCCAGCGTCGGCAGGAACGTCAGGCCGCCCACGAGCAGAATGGTCACGGTCAGCAAAGTGACGAACAGCGGGCCGTGGGTCGGGAAGCTGTTCTGGCCCAGCGGCGAGGTCTTCTTCGCCGCCAGACTGCCGGCCAGCGCCAGCACCGGCAGGATGTAGCCGAAGCGGCCGATGAACATCGACAGGCTGAGCATCAGGTTGTGGAACAGGGTATTGGCGCTGAAGCCGCCGAAGGCCGAACCGTTGTTGGCGGTCGCCGAGGTGTAGGTGTAAAGCAACTGACTGAAACCGTGGGCGCCAGGGTTGCTGATCGCACCCCCAGGGCCTGGCAACGACGCCGCCAGCGCACCGAACACCAGCACGCCGACCGGCATCACGATCAACGTCGCCACCAGCAACTTGACCTCACGGGCCTGAAGTTTCTTGCCCAGGTATTCCGGGGTGCGGCCGATCATCAGGCCGGCGAGGAACACTGCGATCAAGACGTTGAGCAACATGCCGTAGAGGCCTGCGCCGACACCGCCGAAGATCACTTCACCGACCATCATGTTGGCCAGGGCGATCATGCCGGTGAGCGGGTTGAGGCTGTCGTGCATGCCGTTGACCGAACCGTTAGACGCCGCCGTGGTGGTCGCGGCCCAAAGCACGGTGGCCGTGGTGCCGAAGCGGGTTTCCTTGCCTTCCATCGGCGCGGTCTGCTCCACCGACGCGATGTTCAGCGCAGGGTTAGGCTGGTACTCGGACCACATCGCCGTGGCGCCGCCAATCAAAAACAGCGCCAGCATGCAGGCGATGATCGCGCGGCTCTGGCGCATGTCCTTGACGTAGTGGCCGAAGGTGAACACCAGCGCCACCGGGATCAGGATGATTGACACCAGCTCGAACAGGTTGCTCCAGATGGTCGGGTTCTCGAACGGATGCGCCGAGTTCACACCGAAGAAGCCGCCGCCGTTGGTCCCCAGTTGCTTGATCGCGATCTGGCTGGCAGCCGGGCCCAGGGGAATGCTCTGGTCGGTGCCTTGCAGGGTGACGGCGTTCACGTAATGGGCGAAGGTCTGCGGCACGCCCTGCCACACCAGCAGCAGCGCCAGCACCAGGCACAGCGGCAGCAGGCCATACAGGGTGGCGCGGGTCATGTCAGCCCAGAAGTTGCCAAGGTGCTGCGTCGAGCGACGGCTGATGCCGCGGCAGAAGGCAACCAGAACGGCGATGCCGGTGGCGGCGCTGACGAAGTTTTGCACGGTCAGGCCGGCCATCTGGCTGAGGTAGCTCAGGGATGATTCGCCGCTGTAGCTCTGCCAGTTGGTGTTGGTGACGAAGCTCATCGCGGTGTTGAACGCCAGCGACCACTCCATGCCCGGCAAACCCTGAGGGTTAAGCGGCAAGGAGCCTTGCATGAGCAGGATGGAGAACAGCACGACGAACCCGGCCAGGTTAAAGGCCAGCAGAGCGAGGGTGTAGGTTTTCCAGTTTTGTTCGATCGAGGGATCGACGCCGGACAGGCGATAACAGAGGCGTTCGACCGGGCCCATCACCGGTGTGAGGAAGGTGCGTTGCCCTTCCATGACGTTGTAGTAGAACCGTCCCAGCAGCGGCGCGGGTAACAGCACCAGGGCGAAAAACGCCAGTATCAGCAGGTAGTCGTAACCGTGCATGGCCGTTACTCCTCGACCCGGCCGGCGCGCAGGAGCGCAACCAGCAAGTAAACGAATAACCCTGCTGCCAGCAGCAGTGACACCCCATCCAGAACGCTCATGAAAAACTCTCCGTCATACGGCGACTGCCGTGTGGGGCAATTGTCCTCAGTGGGGGTGTAAAGGAACGAGGGCGACGGGGGGCGGGAGGCATAAAGAAAGCGTAAAGAGTGAATAAAACAGGGCGTTTAGAAGCTTTACACCGTCGGCATATCCGTTATTTGTGTGGGCTGTTGTTATGGGACGGCCTAACGGCCTTGTGTTTCGCCTTCGGCGAGTTACTTGGAAAAGCACCCCAAGTAACCAAGGGTGCTTGCTCCTGGCTAGGCCCCTCGTTCCTCGGGGTTCCCTCACTCCGACGACGCTCCGTGGCCCCGCGCCGAACGGACATCCATGTCCTGACGGCGCTCTCGCCGCATCCATGCGGCTCGACCCACTGCGCGTCGTCTACGTTCGGCCTGCACCCAAGTCGCGTTTTGCGGTGTTTGAACTACCGCGTAGAAAATCAAAAGCAAATCAGAGGCAGATCAAGGGCGGGTCAAGCGCCAGGGACTTGTGGGAGTGAGCTTGCTCACGAAGGGGTCGGTACATCCACAGGATATCTGGTGTTTGAGATAAAGCATTCGCGAGCAAAACGAATTCAAACTCAAAGCAGCGGCCATGGTGCTGGACGAGGGACAATCGGTCCCTGAAGTCTGCGACAACCTCAGCATTGGCCGAACCGCCCTGCGTCGCTGGGTCGAACAAGTGCGTGCGGAGCGCCAAGGTGCAACG
>NZ_DASVUM010000134.1:0-10749 GCF_036387035.1 Pseudomonas sp.
GGGTTGAGGGCTGCCACGTATTTGCCGTACTTGCGTATGAAGGTGTAGGTATTGAGCAGGCGTCGCTCGTTGACACTCTCCGTCTGAGCGTCGATGTCCACGATCAAGTGCTGCACCGCCATGCCATGCAAACTCTCAAGACGGGCGATCGGGGCGGAGTGTGTTACCTGGTACGGTTTGCCTGCGACAACGGGAGACACCTCAAGCTTTTGCATCAACGTGCCAATCGTACGCTGAGCTCTGTAGTTGGCCCGATCATAGTAGTAGCGGCTCATGCCCGGGCGGGGCACCGAGCGAACGATGTCATCCTCCTGGCGGAACAAATAGCCATCGGGCGCGCCCGGCGTGTAGACCAGCGTTCCCAGACGTTCATTGGTTTTGTCCGGTTTCAAAACGTAGAGGCCGCCCAGGGTTTTGTGCTCCATGATCAACAGATGGAGCGTCCCCGGAACCTGAACCTTGTTCCCGACGATGCTGCTATCGAGGCCGGCAGCGATCTGTACCACCCAGCTGTATTGATCGGGGGTGAGGCGCCCGGCGACATACTCAATCACAGCGTCGCGGCGCAGTTCATAGTGGGTTTTGCGCGCGAACAGGGCGCGGACTCTGGCGGGCGGAGAATTGGTGAGGCTCCGCGTGTGCCGGCGCAATTGCTTGATGTACTCATCGGCGTAATTGGAGCTGCGAATCATCTCATCAACGAAAGACGCCGACAGCGCTGAGACGTCCTGCCCGATGGAAGAATAGACCGCGGCGTCGGGACCAAAGGTGTATTCCTCCTCCGAATAACCGACCATGAACAGGTCGGTAAGGCACGTGAGCGAGGTGTAGCGCCCGAAATCCGGTTCACCCTTCCCAGCTTTACCTTTCATGTCGAAAAACACGGTATCCGGATCAATGCGTCCTGGCATACCCAAAGCTTTCAAACGCTGGTTGATAAGACGCTCGCACTCCTGTCGAGCTGCCACGCGCCAGGGCGTGATGCCGAAACGGTCGTAGGCGTCGGTCAGCGCCGCAATTCGGTGTTTCAGGGTCACGGCCGCCCTTCGATGCTGCTCGGTAACGTGCTGCATACGTGAACCGGAAACGCTCTGATGTCGCGCAAGCATTTGCTCGACCTTGTAATGGTTCAGGGTCAACAATATTTCTGACAGGGATGGACCGCTGACGGGGAGGAACTGGACACTGTCGACGGACCACTGCGACGGTTTCAGCCGGATGCTCTCGATGTACGGCACAACATGCTGGTCAGAATTGACGACAGTCTGGTCCAGCAGGTATTGGGCCCCCCGCGCGCTACCGGTCCAACTGCCGACTTCCAGAGACAGCTTGCGCCAAGTATCAAAGTCGAACAGGTCACGACCATTCGGGTGCCCCGGCGCGTAGAGCACATAGAACTCGTCATTTCCCTTGACCTCCCGAATGACGACGACATCCTCAAGCCTTCGGTTGCCCCCCTTGAGGAGCAAGGCGCCAACGTTTATCGAATGAAAACCGCCAGGGCTCGATTGCGCTCGCTCGATCAACGACAGACCGCGATCCGACAGATGCCCCTGGAGTTTCGCGGCCCAGGCACTTAACGCAAGGGTGCTGGCGCGCAACGCGCTGATTGCGTTCAAAGCGGTTGGCTCGCGGTGGCGACGTTCCACTTCGCGCCCATATCGCTTTTTCAGATCAAGGTCTCGCACCAGTTGGCAGACGAAATCAAAATCCAGGCCTGTGTGTGAGTACGCGGGATCGATCTCGACAGTGGGGGCCAGCGTGAGCTTTAGATCCGGCATGCCATCGAGCGCGAAAGCCAACAGCGTATGGCGGTAAACGGTCTTCAGGGGCGCATCGGCGAACGGCATTTCGTCCGGCAGACTGACCATCACTTTGGCCGGATCGAACGTGAAGCCCAGGCGCTTCATCAAGTAAGCGGCGATCTCTCGCCGGGCAAAGATTTCAGGCGACTCGATACCGACCAGCTGCGCCTGCATCTGAGCTTCACAGCGCGATTGTGCGGCTGCAAGCGTTTCATAACGCTGACGATCTGCCGGGGCCGCGTGCCTCAACCACTCCGGCAAGCGACGCTCCTGCATGAATTCAAGCAAGTCGATGTATCGGGCATTGAGCGCCTGCTCCAGATCATCCAGGCGGGTAGCATCATCGAACATCCGCAGCAACGGTTCGGGTTCGCCGCCGCTCAACGGCGCGTGACCGAACAAATGCTCGACGTCGCTCAGCTGCTTCTCACGCAAACTGGCGATGAAACAGGCAGCCGGCGTTTCTTTCAACAGCGAATACTCCAGCTTCAGCGAAGCCGCCGGCTCGTTGGCAATTAGAATCTGATGTTCGAGCGAGAGATACCCAGTCAGCATGTCGCGCGAAGGGTCTTGCGCCAGACGCTCCTTCAGTGCGGCCTCTAACGCGTCGAGCGTCAGGAATTTTTCCACCCCGCCGGCAGGACTGAAGAAATAGACGCCTGCACGGGCGGCATCGGCAACCAGCGGCATCACATCGACGTTATGCGCTGTCGCCACATAAGTACCCGGCAGCCGCATAACCTGGCCCTGCGCGGTGCGCAACGACAGCGCGTAACGGCCCTTGCAATCCAACTGGTCGACAACGTTCAGTAGCCGCTCTTTATCCCGGGTCTCCAGCTGGCGCCTGCCGACAGCCAAATGGATGGCGTGAGAGAACACCCAGGACTGCAACGTTGCAAAGACCTTTTGGCGCGTGCCGATCACAGCCTCTTCCTCGGGGATCCGGGTAAAGGTCGGCTTATCGATCGTCCAAAACTCTTCAAGACTAAATTTCAGGAATCCAGGCAGCGTGGTCACTAAGCCTGGCAACATTGACCTGAACGTACCGATGTCCACGTCAAGAAATGCATACTCCACGTGGCTGGAGTCTTTTCGCATCGACAGCATGGCCTTCGGATCATCGAGATGAGCCGAATTGCCCGCGAGCGCATTGAGCAGGGCATCGGTCAGGGAGAGTGGTGCAGGATCGAATCCACCGGCGTGGTGCCTGTGAATGAACAGCGCGTCGGGATTCGGGAAGCGCGTGATTGGCGTAAGCGAAAAAACCAGCAGCTCCCGCGCGGCCTTGCGCAACGTGGGCGCCTGGCGAAAATGCGACACCATCAACGCTGACAGCTCGCCCTCGTTGTTTGCATGATCGAGCAAGGAGCCCGCGTTCTTGAGCAAGTGAGTATCAGTAAAGTGATCAGTCATCTTTTATAGCTCCAGGATGACCGCCCGCGCCACAAAGGCATCCAGCCGAGGTGTGAAATACGTGGGCAGTCCAAAAGAGCTGTCATCTAACGCGCCGGGGCGCTCGGCGATGGAATAACTATTGATGGTGACGGGCAAGAGGTGCTGACTCGTTGCGCGAGAAAAGGGAGCGTTAGTTTGCAAACAGCGAATTCATCCTACTGTTGCTGTGGCTGCAACACTGCTTGTCAGAAAACGCGCTGTTTCGGCTAACGAAGACGCCTTACCCTGCGCGCCATCGGAGCACACCACTAAACCGCCGATTGATCGGTGTTTGAGCGAAGTGGGGGGTGCTCGACCACCGTCACCGACGTTATTTCTGAAGCTCCTGGATTCAACGTCTTGTTTAGCCGCTGCGATTGCAGCGGCTTTTTTTTGCCTCGTGTCCCAGCTCGAATAAGGTTTAGTCCAAAGGATAAGCCCTGCAGAATCGCCCTAAAACGAAGCTCAGAAAGATCCCACAGGATTTCAAGCGACATTCCTACGCAATGTTCTGTTTAAACATTAGTCATCGGCGAGGTGGAAACACCACGCGACGATATCCAATGATAATGGCTAATGGAGCTTCAACATGTTCAAGAAAAAATGACCTTGCTGATTTTGGCAGCAAGCCTGACGTCGCTCTCAGGTGTAACAGCAGCGCAACCTGCACCGAGCACCCTGAATTTTTGCACGAAAATGTCAGGCGCTATTCCGGCCGGCACCGTAAATCCGAGAGATGAAAAAGTTATTTACGGGCCCTATAAGGTGACCTGCGGGACTACCTCTCATCACTTCAAGGTAAGAGGCGCCTCAGGACAAGTCCCTGTCGTTGTCCAACAGCTTCGAGGTGGAAGTTGGTCTTCCGTAAGTGGAACAACGTACGACCCATCAGGCTTGTTCGGAGCTGGCACATTCCGACTGGTAATCGATAACCTACAAAGTCCCACAACAACCAGTTATTCGGGCAGTTACGTCGTCCCCATGTAATAGCTGAACGCCTGGGGCACATCGGTTGTGCCCCAGGCCCAGTACCTACATTCCTCAGGCGCGAATGTTCACCAATGAACGCTCGCGAGGACGCTTTGCATGTTCTTCCAATGCCATGAGCACAGAAACAGCGGTTTTCAAATCGACCATGGCGCCTTTCGCCATTTCATTGCCCTCCGTGATAGCCCCCTGCAGCTGACCGAATTGCTCCGTGAAAAATTGATACGCATTGACCTCCTTGTCTCTGTTGATCTGGTTTCCGAGCGCATCAAACTCAACCTCGACGCTGGACATGGCGTGAATGAGGTCTCCATCTATGATTCCTCGCTCGGCCAATAGAACGCCGATTTCCATCAGCTGCCTGTTGCTGGTTCTGCGCGGATCAAACCCCGTCAGACTGATATTCAAGCCCTCCAGCTTTTTAACATCCGGAATGCTCTTGTCTGCCCAGTACTGACGCACCTTCTGCTTTACCGCCTCCTCGTGAGGGTTAAGCCCGGACTTCACATTGAACTGCTTGTCCGGGACGGCGCTGTATACCCTCAGACGCTCTTGCACCTTGCTCAAATTGCCAATCATAAAACCTCCTGAAAATCGGGTGATCCTCAGGAGTGTCGGGCGACCCGTGGCGGGGTTTAGGCTGAAAAGATGAAGACGGAATCATTGCCTGATTCAGAGACCGTTCCTACGTCGCGGCAAATAACTCTCCTACAAAAACGGCCAGTTCGATCGCCCGAACTGGCCGCCTGGTGATCAACGACCGATCAGGCAAATTTCTGCAGATTGGCCATCATTTCCTTGAGCGCTCCAACGTTGTCAGTGGGGTGCACGGCGTCGCTGAAGTCACTGATGGTCTGCCACTGCGCCGCGACGTCTTCCGGTGAGAAGCCTGCATGAGGATCAAACCCTGCGCCCAGGCTGCGCTCCCAGCGGACTTTGCCGATCCAGCCGCCGCCGACTTCATACAAGCCAGCGCTGTCCTGGCACTGCTCGCTGCCCAGGAAGACGACAAGCGGGCTGACCAGCTCCGGCTTGAGCAGATCGAACACGCTGGCCGGGATCAGGCCCTCTGTCATGCGGGTGCCGCCGGTGGGGGCAATGGCGTTCACCAGAATGTTGTTCTTGCGGCCTTCAACCGCGAGCGTGCGCGTCAAACCGTAAAGGCCGAGCTTGGCCATGCCGTAGTTGGCCTGACCGAAGTTGCCGTAAATGCCGGACGTGGACGAGGTGAAGATGATTCGGCCGTAGTTCTGGTCCCGCAGATGGGGCCAGGCGGCACGGGTGACTTTGTAAGCGCCTTCGACATGCACGCGGTAAACCAGGTCCCAGTCCGCGTCTTCCATCTTGGCGAAGCTTTTGTCGCGCAGAATGCCTGCGTTGTTAACCACCACATCGACCCGGCCGAAGGCATCAAGAGCGTTCTGCACGATCTTGTCGCCGTCGGTTACCGAGTCATGATTGGCGATCGCCTCACCACCCGCTTCACGAATTTGCGCAACCACCCGATCTGCCGCCGACGCATTCGCGCCTTCGCCATGGGCCGATCCCCCGAGGTCGTTGACGATCACTCGCGCCCCGTGGCGTGCGAAGAGCAGTGCATGCGCGCGACCCAGCCCGCCGCCCGCACCGGTGACGATTACCACTTTGTCTTCGAAACGTACGGACTCACTCATGTCGCTCTCCCTATGATGGTGCCGGCTTTGCACCCGCTGCCCTCGGCGAGTGGGGTAGTAGACGCAGGAGCTGGCGAACAGTCACGGAGTGTCAACGACTCGCCGTCAGGCCACAATCAACACGGGACGCGCTGAATGGTGGCCGATAACGCAACGGGATGGTTTGGACGTTACTGATCTCGAGACGCAGTCGTGCCGGGCTTGGCACCGCGAGCAAAGTGGTGAGACGTTTTGACAGCATGAACACCACGCCTGCCCTTCAGCTGTTCAGGTGGCTGATGAACTCCGCCAGCCAGGGCTCGGCGTCGCTTTCCGGTGTGACGGTTTCGCTGGCGTCCAGACGCAGCATCTCCTGCACCTCGCGGACGCCCAGTTCGCTGAACAATTCGCGCATCAATTCCCCTCCGGCACAGAACGTATCGCCATAGCTCGCATCACCTAAGGCAATCACGCCGCCCGGCAGCCCCCGCCATGCAGCGGGCAATACGTCGCGGATTTGATGATAGAGCGGCTGAATATTATCCGGCAATTCGCCCATCCCGGTGGTCGAGCTCACTGCGAGCAGGGCTTGCGGCGCGAAGGCTTGCAGTTCGGCAAGCGTGGCGCGTGGGTTGAAAAACACTTCGTGCCCTGCGTCCTTGATGATCTGGTGGGCATGGCGAGCCACCTCTTCCGCGGAGCCATAGACAGAGCCCGCAATAATCGCGACTTTCATGGGTTGTTCCTGAGACGGGTAAATTCGTGCGGCATTATGCCTCAGCGCAACGCCCTGTTCCGGACTGCTTGCCTTGCCTTGGCAGAGGGCAGAGCCAGAAGAACAACGAAGCGCTGACGCAAATGATGTTCAACGATGCGTGAGATCCTCTGTCCCATATCAACAACCGGGCGACTGCCACACCGTCATATGGGTGGACCCAATAGATCCGCGATACGCCCGGCGGAAAGGGGTCGAGTTTAATGCCGAACGAGCGCAAGCTCGGCTGGAGAATGAAATCCTGAAGGGGTAACATTCTGCAGCTGACGAACGGTTGCAACCTAACGGCGAACTTTCTGTCTGCTCTTTCAATTACCGGTTAATCGAGCTTGGCCATGCAGCGCGACAATCTCCTCACGCCCGATGAACTGGAGTTCATCCAGAACATGCAGCACAACCCCACGCTGAATTTGCGCGACAAATCCAGCAGCCTGGTGGTTAACGGCGGCGTGCAGATCCAGGATCTGCTGACCCGGCTGGCGGCGCATGAGCAAGTCACGATCCAGGCCCAGTTCGACAATCAGCAAATGACGTTCCCGCTGCACCTCGTGGAAGACGAGTTTCATGCACTGCATCTGGAGCTGGGTGCGCCGAGCATTTTCGAGGAAGGTCCGCGTATCCGCCCATGGCGTCTAACGCTGCCTGAGCCGGTGCCGCTGGAAACCGAGAAAGGCTCGCCCACCGCGCTGTGGGTCCATGAAATCTCATTCAAAGGCATCCTGCTGGAGATGCGGAAGCAGACCAAGCCGCCGAAGTCCTTCGCCGCCTGGTTCACGCCCCAGGGCCACGCGCCAATCGCCTTGCGTGGCACCTTCGAACGCCTGAACCATCATGGTCTTGCGGCGTATCGGTTGAGCCAGAACAGTAAGGAAGACACCGAACGCCTGCGTCAGTACATTCTTCAGGAACACCGCAAGATTCACCCCTCGATGCACCTTTAGTACCGCCAGAAGAGGCGACTCCTCAAGCGCGCCCTCCTCCGTCCGACAAACACCGCTGGCTTTATCGCAAGATTCAGGAATAATCCTTGCTTGCTTTTTCCAGCGAAACTGACGCACCGCCAACACCCCGGTGGTGCGTCATGTGATTTCCCTACCCGGGAACCTCACTCGTTTATCGGAGATACACAATGTCTACCTCACCCGTCACGCTGATGGTTGCCCGTCGCGTCGCCCATGGCCGCTATCAGGAATTGATCGCCTGGCTGCATGAAGGCGAACAACTCGCTACAGACTTCCCCGGCTATTTAGGGTCAGGCGTGCTCGCTCCGCCGCCAGGGGATGACGAATTCCAGATTATTTTCCGTTTTGCCAATGAGGCCACCATGCACGCCTGGGAGCATTCTGCTTCCCGACGCTCCTGGCTGGTGCGCGGCAGCGGCCTGTTTGCGAAGAATTCAGTGCACCGGGTCAGTGGCATCGACGGCTGGTTTGGCGCAGCCGGCCAGCGGCCGCCGCGCTGGAAGCAGGCCGTTGCCATCTGGCTGGCGTTTTTCCCGGTGTCGCTGATCTTCAACTTCGTGCTGGGCCCGCTGCTGAGTCAGATGGATCTGTTGCCACGCATCATGATCAGCACCTTGATTCTCACGCCGCTGATGGTGTTCTGGTTCATACCGCTGTCGACCCATCTGTTGGCAGGCTGGCTACACAGCAGCACGCCCACGGCGGTCAGCGGTACAGAGCCGGCGTCTACGCGTTAGCCCTGTAACGGGCGCCCGTCCCGGGCGCTCGAGCTGACCCGCGGTGAACTGTCGCAGCACAGCTGCCTATCGAAAAACATGTACATCCTTCCTTCATTGTACAAGTATCGGCCGTTGGGTTAACGTTGCCCCACGGCCGCTTTCGATGGCGTAATGCAGGCACCCGTTGCTTGCCCTTGGCACCGAATTCGTCCGACCTCCCTCCTGTTGATAAATGCGTGACGACCATGGTCTGCTCCCCTGCCCCTGTCTTGATCACTGGCGCCAGCCAGCGTGTTGGTCTGTATTGCGCCGAACGCCTGTTGGCGGAAGGTCAGCCGGTGATCGTTACCTACCGCAGCGAACGGCCGGGGGTGCAGCGTTTGAAAGAACGGGGGGCGATCGTGCTTCAGGCTGATTTTTCGTCCGAAGCCAGCGTCTTGAGCTTCATCGCCCGGCTCAAGGAACACACCGACAGCCTGAGGGCCATTGTGCACAACGCTTCAGACTGGCTGCCGGAGACGTCCGGGGATGAGGCCGATGTGTTCGTGCGCATGTTCAGCGTCCACATGCTGGCGCCCTACCTTATCAACTTGCACTGCGCCGAACTGCTGCGGCGCTCGGAGACGGCAGACATCATCCACATCAGCGACGACGTCACGCGCAAAGGCAGCAGCAAGCACATCGCCTACAGCGCCAGCAAGGCTGGGCTGGAGAACCTGACCCTGTCGTTTGCGGCCCGGTTCGCACCGCATATAAAGGTCAACGGCATTGCTCCGGCCATGCTGATGTTTCAACCCCACGACGACGCGGCGTATCGCGCGCGCACCCTGGAAAAATCGGCACTGGGGATCGAACCCGGGGCCGAGGTGATTTACCAGAGCCTGCGCTATCTGCTGGATAACCCGTACGTCACCGGCACCACTCTGACCGTAAACGGCGGACGGCACGTCAAGTAAGCCGCCCCGAGGAACCATTGATGACCCTGTCACTGACACAGCATTACCGTGAAATCCTCGTCGGCCTGGGTGAAGACCCTGAACGCGAAGGCCTGCTGGATACGCCCAAGCGCGCGGCCAAGGCGATGCAATACCTGTGTCATGGGTATGATCAGACGCTGGAAGAGATCGTCAACGGTGCGCTGTTCGGATCCGAAAGCGACGAGATGGTGATCGTCAAGGACATCGAACTGTATTCGCTGTGCGAACACCACCTGCTGCCCTTCATCGGCAAGGCCCACGTGGCTTATATTCCTACGGGGAAAGTGCTGGGCCTGTCGAAAATCGCGCGCATCGTCGACATGTTCGCGCGGCGCCTGCAGATTCAGGAAAACCTCACGCGGCAGATCGCCGATGCCATTCAGGGCGTTACCAAGGCGGCCGGTGTGGCGGTGGTGATTGAGGCACAGCACATGTGCATGATGATGCGCGGCGTTGAGAAGCAGAACTCGACCATGAACACCTCGGTGATGCTCGGCGCTTTCCGCGAGTCGACCACGACCCGAATGGAATTTTTGCAATTGATAGGACGGAGCAAGTAGTCCATGGCAAGACTGGAACCCGGCACCGCACGCATCAGGGTCAAAGACCTGTGCCTGCGTACGTTTATCGGCATCAATGAGGACGAAATCCTCAACAAGCAAGACGTGCTGATCAACCTGACCATTTTGTACGCGGCGCAGGAAGCGGTACGTGACAACGACATCGACCACGCGCTGAATTACCGCACCATCACCAAGGCGATCATCCTGCACGTGGAAAGCAACCGCTTCGCCCTGCTCGAACGGCTGACACAAGAAGTGCTCGACCTGGTCATGGGCCATGAAGCGGTGCAATACGCAGAAGTTGAAGTGGACAAGCCCCACGCGCTGCGCTTCGCTGAATCAGTGTCGATTACCCTCGCGGCCGCGCGCTGATTTGCTGAGCGTGCCGTGGCAGGGCCGCGCTTGCCCGGCCTGGCTCCCGCTCTTATCATCAGCCCATCTTTACTAATACCGACAGAGCAGACCATGACCGAGCAACAACGTCTTGAACTCGAAGCAGCCGCCTTCCGCCGTCTGGTGGCGCATCTGGACAGCCGCAAGGACGTGCAGAACATCGACCTGATGAACCTCGCCGGTTTCTGTCGCAACTGCCTGTCCAAGTGGTACAAGGCCGAGGCCGATGAGAAGCACATCGAGATCACCCTCGATGATGCCCGTGAGGTGGTTTACGGCATGCCCTACAGCGAATGGAAATCCACGTATCAGAAAGAAGCCAGCGCCGAGCAGCAGGCTGCGTTTGCCAAGGAACCGAAGCATGACTGACCTGAAAGCCCTGCGCGTCAGCCTGGCCAGCGGCAATCACCTGTTCGCCGAGACGCTGGCCTTTATCGCCGCGCACTACGAGTATCAGCCTCAGGCGTTCAGCAACGGCCCGG
>NZ_DASVUM010000135.1:0-18884 GCF_036387035.1 Pseudomonas sp.
TCCACGCCGTCTTTGACCACCAGAATGTCTTCCATGATCAGGTACTCCAGGTCGGAGCCGAAGAACATGTTCAGCGCATCGGTAGGCGAGCAGATCATCGGCTCGCCACGACGGTTGAGCGAGGTGTTGAGCGAAACGCCGTTGCCGGTGAGGTTTTCGAGCGCTTTCATCATGTCGTAGTAACGCGGATTGTATTCGCGCTTGAGCACCTGGGCGCGGGACGTACCGTCTTCGTGGACGACTTCCGGCACACGGGTCTTCCACTCTTCCGCTACTTCGAACGTGAAGGTCATGAACGGCGCCGGGTGATCGATCTTGATCATCTGCGGGGCAACGGTGTCGAGCATCGACGGGCAGAAAGGCCTCCAGCGCTCGCGGAACTTGATCTGATGGTTGATGCGATCGGCGACGCCGGCAATGCTCGGGCAGCCAATGATCGAACGACCACCGAGGGCGCGAGGACCGAATTCCATGCGGCCCTGGAACCAGGCCACGGGGTTGCCCGCGACCATGATTTTAGCGATGCGCTCGGGGGTGTTGTCGATCTGGCGCCACGCCGGCTTGCTCGGGTGACGGGCGCAGGCGGCGATAACGTCTTCGTTGCTGTAGGACGGGCCGAGGTAGACGTGTTCCATCTTCTCGACGGGTACGCCGCGGGCGTGTGAAACGTAGGCGGCGGCACCAACGGCAGTGCCCGCATCACCCGAAGCCGGCTGCACGAACAGCTCTTTGACGTCAGGGCGAGCAATGATTTTCTGGTTTAGTTTGACGTTCAACGCGCAACCGCCGGCGAAGGCGAGCTTGCCGGTCTCTTTGAGGATGTCACCCAGATAATGGTCGATCATCTGCAACGACAGCTTCTCGAACAGCGCCTGCATGCTGGCCGCGTAATGGATGTACGGCTCATCGGCGATATCGCCTTCACGCTTGGGGCCCAGCCATTCGATCAGTTTCGGCGAGAAGTAAAAGCCTTTGCCCTTCTCTTTGTAGCGGCGCAGGCCGATCACGTTGGCGTATTCGGTGTTGATCACCAATTCGCCGTTTTCAAAGGTCGCCAGGCGCGAGAAATCGTATTTGGTCGCGTCGCCGTAAGGCGCCATGCCCATCACCTTGAACTCGCCGTCGAGCATCTCGAAACCGAGGAATTCGGTGATCGCGCCATACAGGCCGCCGAGGGAATCCGGATCGAAGAATTCCTTGATCTTGTGAATCTTGCCGTTTTCGCCATAGCCGAAGAACGTGGTCGCGTACTCGCCTTTGCCGTCGATGCCCAGAATCGCGGTTTTCTCCTGGAAGCCGGAGCAGTGATAAGCGCTGGAGGCATGGGCCAGGTGATGCTCGACGGGCTCGATCTTGATTTTTTTCGGATCGAAACCCAGTTGCTCCAGGCACCAGACGATTTTATTGCGATAGCGCTTGTAGCGGCGGTTGCCCATCAGAATCGCGTCAAGGGCACGATCCGGTGCATACCAGTAACGCTTGGCGTAATGCCAACGCGCTTCGCCGAACAGGCTGATCGGCGCGAAGGGAATGGCCACCACGTCGACGTCGGAAGGTTTGATGCCCGCTTGTTCGAGGCAGAACTTCGCTGATTCATAGGGCATGCGGTTCTTGGCATGCTTGTCGCGAACGAAACGCTCTTCTTCAGCCGCAGCAACCAACTTGCCGTCGATGTACAGGGCCGCGGAAGGATCATGGCTAAGGGCGCCGGACAGGCCAAGGATCGTCAATGCCACTAGGGTCTAGCCTCTTAAGTCTGCATGCAGGCATCACGCGCCTGACAAATAATAAGGTGTGTCTGGCGCAACGGCGGCAGACAGCTAAAGGGCGGGATTATAGCGTAATGGCTCTGGAAGTGGTCGCAGGGAATGAAGTGCGGCGCTACAACAACCCGGGCCGTTCCGCGCAGCCAGCCACTCGCTCTCTCCTTACCAGCTTGATCCCTATCACGTGCGTTAATTATTTAGCACCACACGCCCTGGCGGTCTGATTGATTGGTGGCTCGACGAATCCTCGGGCTACCCCCGGCTCTTGCGCAACCTGATTGCGCGGAGCTCACTCAGGAAGGCTACACGCCATGGAAGCATTTTTACCCACCCCGCCTGCGCTTGATCGACTTGAAACGCTGGCCACCGTACTCGACGCCGAGCTCCAGCATCTTCCCGATGCCAAGGCTTACCTTAGTACACCCCCCCACCCGTCCGGCGCCGAGCAGAAGGCGCTGTTGCACTCAGCCATCAACCGCTTCTGGGCGCACGCCAGCGCGCGCGATATTTCCCGGCGCGAGCTATGGGTGACTTGCATCGAATTGACCCGGCGCGATGATCTGCTGCTGAACATCGAAGAAGGCGAGCTGCACAGCGACTACTCACGCTGCCTGCCGGGCATGGATGCTCGGGAGCACATCGTGTTCAGTTCGCTTGAGCTTCAGCTGGACGCACAGCGTCGCATCGAATTGGCCGGCGCGATGGTTGCCACCGCCCCGCCGGGCCACACCTTGCTCTGTTTGCCCGGGCGCGCGGTTGAAGGCTTCGTGTCAAACGAAGCCATGCAGCAAGCACTCGCCCGTCGCATCAACGATCCGCACCTATGCCTGCCTCTCCTGCGCCTGATGCCAGGCAGCACGTGCGACGCCTGGCTCGAGATCTCGTCTGGCGGCGATGTATTTCTGGAAGCCTTCAGCCCTTCAGACCTTTGCCTGAAACCCATCAAGGGATCGCCTTACGATCATGTTTTTGATCGCCTGCTGGCGCAGCAGTGCGCTGACATCGACGCCCTGTTCGAGGTCGCCCATAACCTTTCGCCTCAGGCGGTTCTCTCACGGCTCGAAGACCTGCTCAACCAGCCGAAACTCTGGGGACCTGACGGCACCATCGCCGCTGCGCAGGATCGCATAGCCCACCGCATTGAACGCCGGGCGCGCCCCGACTGGCTGGAGATGGCAAGCGACGAACAGCGCCAGCGTTACGCGACCGGGCTGATAAACCATGAGCGCGCCCGCCGCGCGCTGATGAGCGTCATGGAGGGCGCCGCGTCCCCGGAGCACTTCGCACGAAGCCGTCTGCGTGCGCGACTGGCCAATGACGTGGGCATCGACCTAGATCCGGACGAGATCGTGATCAGTACAGAACGCACACAGCCGATCACCGCTGAAACCTACACCGTCAATCGGCCACTGACGCAGCTGGCGCTTTACGGTCTGCACCCTGGCGACACCGCGCCAGACTCGGCATTCCAGGCGCACAGCCGAATCACGTACAGCGGCGAGCCGCTTGCGCCTGAACATGCCGCCCTGACGCCCGCCTACCTCGCCGACGTCATCAACGGGCTGGACCTGCGAAGCCATTTCGGCCCGGCGCAACGCGAGTGCTTCGGCTCACCGACCACCCAGCGCTTGATGAGCGAAGCGATGCATCATCAGCTCGTCGCGCAGGCCCTTGAAGCAGCGCTGCAAGGCCACATCCAGCCCTCAGACCTGGCCCTGATCGAGTCACTGAATCCGGACACCGTCTCGCCGCCAAATCCTGCCGTCATCGTTGAGCAAGTCAAACTCAACGGGCATGACACCCTGAGCAGCCTGCTGCTGTTGCGCAAGCTCGACGCATCGGGTCAGCCGGACGGGCTGCTGATGTTCACTCCGGACAGCCCTCGACCCCAGCATTTTCAACGCTTCAACAACGAACGCCAGCTGCTCGCCGAGCTTGTAGGCTGGAGCAGGTCCGCGGAGCTGAGCCAGTACCTGTTGCAGCAAATCACTGCTGACAGACGATCCCACCTGGAAGACCAGCTGCGCGATTTGAGCGAAAAGCCGGCGCCGCCCCAGGACTGGATCACCTATACAACCCTCCCCGATTACAACAGCGGTTTGCGCGCGCTGGTGTCAGCGCGCATTCAGGTCACGCTCTCCGAGCAACGGCTGCACACCCCGGACTGGTTTCTCAGGGCATCTGCCGCGCAGCGTCAGCAAATGGTGGCCTTGGAGGACGCGATCGTGGCGGCAGGTGAAACCTACCAAGCTGCATCGCACACCCAGGTGACCGACTTCAACATGTACGTGCATCGGACCGCCCGCGGCAAGATCAACGTGCTGCTCGGCCTTCCGCCGGAAACGGTGGACCCTGACCTGATCATCATTCGTACTCCCCGAGAAACCGTCTCCTACACACAGATGTTGCGCGACGGGTACGACGACACGCTGGGCCTGCTCAACGCGTCCGCCGATACCAGCGCCACGTTCAGCGGCCCCGAGGGGGTCGACCTGACGCCACTGAGCCCGGAAAACGTCGCCGGCTCGGTTCGCGGTCAGTGGCTGTCCGATCAATACATCGCAATGATTCGTGGGCAACTGCTGACGCCTGCAGGCGAAGGCTATGACTGGCGCCGTCGACAGAGCCTGCTGCTGACACAACTGCAAATGCGCGCCGACGCGTTACGCAGCTTTCTGGAAGGCTACATTGACGCCTCGCAGCTGCAGTGGCTCACTCGCTCGATCCTCAACATGCATCACAGCGGCCCAGCCGAGCGCCTGCGTTACCCCATCTATTCCCTGCAGGTGCGCGTGAACGAGATGATGATCGCCTCACACACCGAGGTGATTCACGGCTGCTTCCTGCTCATGCCCCCTGACGCGAGCACGCTGGAACAGGTGCTGCTGTACACGCCGCAGGCACCGGACGGTCGACTGTTCCGCCCACTCACTACTTTCAGCAACACCCTATTGGGCGCTGGCATGGGCGATTACTACCTGAACCGCGCCCGAATAAAGGTCGGCATGCCGCTGGCATTCGCCCTGGCTGAACTGAAGAAAGGCGGCGGTCGCAAACCTGCCCTGCCGAGCGCGCCGTTCAGCGACCTGTATGACGTGTGCTTCAACCAAGTGATCGAGCGCAAGATTCACGATGTGGCAGACACCCAGGCCGGTCGCGCGAACATGCTCCGCCGGCAGGTCTGGAACGCCCTTGAGCTGATCGCGACCGCCGTCACCTTGCCGTTCCCGCCCGCCAGCTTTGCCGTCGGCATGATCATCGCGAGCGTGGATGGTTATCGTGCGCTGCAAGCCCTCCACCAGAGGGATCACGCAACCGCAAGCGCACACCTGCTCAGCGTCTGGCTGAACACAGCGGGCGCAGCGGGCGATCTGCATTCGGGGATAAAAGGGCTTGGCGGCGTATTAAAGGACCTGACCACTCACAAGGCGCTCATCGGCGATGAGGCATTGCAACCGGTCATGGTCCAAAACGAACTCTTTTGGGCCCCGCCGCACCCAACCAACACCCATGTTCCGCTGTTCCGTACTCACGCGCTGATTCCCGAGACGCTGCAGCCTACCGGCCGCTATGCCCACACCGATATCACAGGCGTCTGGAAAGCATTGCAGCAGGACAATCCGCCCGTTCTGCTCGCCGATGCCGTCGCCCACCCGCTGTATCCCGTTGATGTGTCTCTGGCTGACGCCCTCCCGCTAAACCGTCCGCATGGCCAGGGCGTCAACGTTGTGGGCGGCAACTTTTACATTTCCATGCAGGGCCAGACGTATCAGGTCCAGTTCGATGCCCGCCTGGCCACGTGGCAGATCGTCGATCCGCGCAACCCGTTCGCCTTTTTTGGCAGGCAATCGGTACGCCTCGACCGTCAGGGGCAGTGGCAACTGCTTGAGCCTGCCGGGCTGCGCGGCGGGGTTCTGCCGGTGTTCCGTCGGCTGGATGAAACGCCAGCAGGCCCCGCCACAGCGGTGGGCGATTTGAGCGATTACGAAATGCCGGAATCGCTGCAGCCTTACGTTTTCGGCATTGTCAGCCCGCGGCAGGTTGAACGCTTTGACGAAGGTCCATTTGGCATGCACGAGTTTTTCGAAGACGTGTTCAAGGCAGGCCGTTCGACCTATCAGACCCTGCGGCAGAACTTGTACCGCGATGCGAAGGCGTTCTTCGAACATCCGCCCCTTCCGGGTAAGCCCCAGTTGCCGGTGCTGGCCGATGATGTAACGACACAGGCCTTTTTTGAAGCAGCGCTGGAGAGGTCGAGCGGTCTGGTGATTGGCGAAGCGCCGACATCGATCGCCAGCAAGCAGTTGCTGATCGACAACATGCCGTGGCTGGCAGAGCGCAAGGTCGAGGTGCTGTACATGGAGCACCTGCAGACCGATCAGCACACGCACAAGCTGCAAAAGTACAAAGCGCTCGGCAACAAGACCCGCAGCGGGTCCCATATGCTCAAGCACTACCTGGAGACGGTGAACGAGGGCGCGCTCAAAAACGGCAGCGATAAGTACGATTACTACCACCTGATCAAAGCGGCCCACCGACACGGCATCGAGGTTCGGCCGTTCAGTTCTTCAGTCAGTTATGACTATGCCGACAACGAAGTGGCGACCGCCATTGGCGACTCACTCGCGCAGCAAAAAATGGCGGTTTACTTCGGTAACAAAGTCATCAGTGCTGACGTACAGACGCGCCCGGCCAGACGCTGGATCGCCCTGCTCGACCACCGGACCGCCAATACCTGGCAGCAACAGCCCGGCATCAGTGATCTGCAGGGCGTGCTCAGTCTGCGCGTTGAGGACACACCGTTTGGCGCGCCGATTCAGATTTCAGCGGACAGTGAAGCGGTGATCAGCAGCGCGGCGTCGCGCGCCGACTTCAAAGTACGGATCGGCAGCCCGAACCTCGCCAATGTCGCTGGCGCATCGTCGCCTGCCAGCCCATCCGGTACCTCGCTGGACGACGCACTGTACGGCTTCTTTGAACGACGCTCGCCCATGACCTGGGGCCTGGACCCTAACCGCCGCGCCATCGTTTCCCACCGCAGCAGTGAAGTAAACCCTTACATCGGCGAACACGGTTTTGAATGGAGTCCGGCCGGTTACTGGACCCGCGCCGATGCCGCCGCGTGGAGCAACGACTACCCGCTGGGCGCCATTCAACAATCGCTGATCGACAACCGCTATCAGATCCCTGCCGACATGCGGAGCATCTTTCATGACCTCGCCCACTTCCGCCACCGAGGCCTGAACGCCGATTACTTCTTTGTCGAAAGTCATCTGGTGAACGTGCGTGAGCAGTTCTTTGAACTCGCGAGCACGTTGCAGGAAGACGCGCGCTCGGTCCTCACGCTCGCCGTGCCCGAGCGGGTGATGCTGCCTGAGGCGAAAGCCGACACACCGTTGAGCATGTTCATCGAAGAGTTGTACGAAAACACCACGGCAGTGGTCATCGGCGAGTCCCATTCTGCGATCGCCAGCAAGCGCTTCATTCTCGACAACATGGAACATCTGGCGCGCCAGGACGTGAAGACGCTGTACATGGAGCACTTGTTGACCGATCTCCATCAGGCCGATCTGGACCGATTTGCCGAAACCGGACTGATGAGCAAACGTCTGCTGCATGACCTAAAGCGCATGGACAGAACATTTCAGACCGACCCCACCGGCGTCTACTCCTTCGAAAGGCTGGTGGTCCAGGCCAAGCGGCACGGCATTGAAATCCGCGCGATCGATTGCGCTGCCAGTTACTTCATTCGCAATCTGCCTGCCCACTCCAACACCACGCGCCAGCAGGTGTTCAGTTATTTCGCGTCTCGTACGATACGCAAGCATCAAGAGGTGATGGGTGCCCACAAGTGGATCGCGCTGGTAGGTGAAACCCATGCCAACACCTTCAGAAACAGCGTGCCGGGCATCGCTGAGCTGGAACAGGGGATTGGCGTGCGCGTGATGGACGTGGCGCCGGGCCAAGGCTCCGGCATCATGGTTGATCCGGGGGAACAGGTACCGGCGGGGTTGGGTCAAGAGTCAGTGCTGCTGAAGAACGATTTCCGCGTCCAGATCGAAGTGCCCAAGCGCCCTCAACTGGCTATTCCTGTCTCCGACAGACTGGGCAATCCAGGCATGTTTCTGCTCGACGAGGCCGACCCCTTGCAGCCGATCATCGTGCATCGCTCAAGAGACCGCACCCTCAAGCACACGCCGGTGCGGTTCAACCGTGCAGGCAAAGCTTATGTGGAGCGCGAGTCATGGCTGGGGGTTCATCGTCAGCCGTTCGACAATGTGCAGGCACTGGTCGACGCTCTGGTTGCAATGAACCTGAAACACGTGAGCTGACCCTTCAGCCCTGCGTTGCAGAGGCGCTCGGAATGCGCTGCTCCAGGACTTGGTGCAGCGCGCTGTCGGCCGGCCAGTTGCGCATGAACCGTGCGCGGTCCCTGACGAACGCTGCCGCGAACGAGGCCTGGGAGGCGTGCTGACACATCGCGTCCAGGTCGATCAAGGACCAGCGATCGTTGTGCCAGAACACGTTGTGGCCTTTGAGATCGCCATGGCTGATGCGCTCGCGGATCAACTGCGCAAACAGCACATCCAGCGCCTGCAATTCGGCTTCAGGCGCATCCCCGGACGCGACATAGGGCGCAAAGCGCTCGATGATGTCAGGGCCCGGCAGAAACTCGGTCACCAGATAAGCCTCGCGCCGCAGCCATAAAAAGCGTGTTTCCAGCAGCGCCAGCGGTAGGGGCGTCGCGATACCGAGAAACCGCAGTCGGTTGCCCTCGCGCCACGAGTGCCAGGCGCGCGACGGGCGCCAGAAGCGCTTGAGCCAGTGCGCCAGGTTCTTGATGTTGTAGCGCTTGATCACCAACTCACGGCCGGCAACGTCAACTTTGGCGACGCTGGCCGCACCACCGGTCTTGTACAGATGACCCCCGTCCACCAGCGCGTCGGCCTGATCCAGCACCGGCAGCATCGCGGCGACCTCTTCGCGACGAATGGCGCGCAGGGCAAAGGGACCGTCGTCGACGCTGAACAGGCTGCATTCACGGCCGATCTTGATCAGGTAATCCCGCAAACGCCAACTGCGCACCTTGTCGATCTGCTTTTGCAGCGCCTCGACGGGCAAGCCGTGCTCGCCATTGCTCAGCAGGTAATAAACGAGTAATTCCTCGGTGAACGGCTCCAGTGACTTCGGCAACTGGGCAAAGAAAACGCCAAGATTCTCGAGCACCTTCTGCCGAGACAGCGGCTTGCCCGCTTCCTCGACGCGGATGCCCGCGCCGTCAATCAAATACAGCGTGGAGCCCTGACGCAGGAGGTTGTCGAGGTGCAGGTCTTCCTGCCACAGGCCTTTGGCGTGCATCTGACCCACGGCGGCCAGGGCCTCACCAAGCACCGACTGTTGCTCATCGGCGAGCGGCGGCAGGTTTTCCACCGACTTCCAGGCATCGCCCAGGCTTTGCGCCCGATCCAGAAACTCGAACAGCAGCCAGCCGCCCTCGCCTTCCTGCAGCCCGTCGGCCAGCAGAAGAGGCGTGGGCAAACCCTGCTTCGCCAGGGCCTGTACGCCAGCGCGTTCACGCTGGAAATGCCGAGGGGCCTTCGGACCCACCAGCAACTTGGCCAGCACCGTTCGGCCGCGCCAGATACCGGCGCCGACGTAACGTTGGCCGGGCAGGACCCGCAGCAGGCTGAGCAATTGCAGCTCGGCAGGACCGGCTGCATCCTCCAACGCGATGCTCATCGGCAGCGCCGGGGTGCGACCGGCGTTTTTCAGTTCAGACAAACGCATCGGCGCCCTCTTTTATCAAGCCAGATCCAGATCGCAGACCTGACAGGCAATAAGTGTGCTGTAGGAGCCGGCTTGCTGGCGAACGCAACTCACCGGTCCCACACCGTCGCCCGACACCCCGCATTCGCCAGCACGCCGGCTCCTACAGGTTTGCGCAGGACGATGATTAATCAAGCGTCAAAACATTTTGCCTACCGATCCCGGCGCTTGTGGCTGCCGCGCCTGGCGACACGCTGCCACCAGGCGTCAACCAGCCCGCTGTCGGTCGGCGCTTGCAGGTACGCCGCCAGCAGTTCGCGGATATCCGTTTCCTGCCAGACCGGTGCGCGGCGCAGCAAAGGCTCGATGTCTTTGACTCGGTCGCGCTGGCCGAAGATCGACTTGCGGGTTTTCTCGAGGTCGATCAGTTGCGCCAGATACTCACCGCCGCGGGCCTTCATGAAAATATGCTTGGGGTAAAAACAGCCATGCACCTGACCGGCCTTGTGCAGCGTGCGCGCCAATTGACCGCATGCGTGCAGAATCGCCAGACGTTCGGTGGCGGGCCGCTCGTGCCAGTCCTGCAACAGCGTGTCCAGATCCGTCCAGCCATCCAGCGCGCGGGTCATCAGGATCGCACGGCGCTCGCCGTCGACTTTCCTGTCTGCGTAAAACACCGCTTGCAGCGCCGGGATGCCCAGCTTCTGATACAGGCTGATGTTACGAAACTCCCGCGAGAACGAAGGCTCGCCGAACGGGTGATGCAAGGTGTGGGTCAGGTAGTTGCTCTGGCGCTTGAGGTAATAACCGGAGCCTTCCAGCTCCAGGCGAAACACACTGCTCCAGCCACCGCGACCGGTGTTGGGTTCATCCACCGCATCGAGCTCCACGTTCCACAACGCATCGAAGTCCGCCAGACCGTGCCGCTCGAGCAGCCTGCGGTCGGCGTCAGCAATGAACACACTCATTCGCGGCCCTCAAAAAAACTGACGATGTGGCGGATGCGCTTTTTATCCGAATCGTTCAAGCGTTGGCGACCACGGTATTGCAGATAGAAACGCAAGCGCTGGGTCGCCGACAGGTGATATTTGGCGACCTTGTCCAGACACGCGAGATCTTTGGTGATCCGGTAGCGCAGCATGAAGCTGACCCAGAACGCGCCGTTGGGGCAGTCGATCAGAAACACCGTCGACTGATCGTCCACCAGCAGGTTGCGCCACTTCAGATCGTTATGGGTGAAGTGATGGTCGTGCATGGTTCGGGTATAGCGAGCGACCTGCTGGCTGACACCATTGACCCAGGAACGGCTGTCGAGGCGTCTGTCGTTGACGCGCGCCAGCTCGGACAGGTCTTCGGTGCGCGGCAGTTCGCGGGTGATCAACGCGCCGCGATCGTACGCAGCGCCATTGCGCTCCAGCCCCCAGGCCACGACTTCTGCTGTGGGGATGCCCCATTTGGCGAAGCGCTTGAGGTTCTGCCATTCGGACTTGACGCGCGGCCGCCCCAGGTAGCGACGCAAACCCTTGCCCGCCGCCACGTAACGCTTGACGTAGTAGTTCACGCCATCGCGTTCGACGCGGATGACTTCGGACAGCGGATCGCGGGTCAGACGCTCCCCCTTAAGGGCAAAAACCGCGTCGAGCGTGCCGAAGTCGTCCGTTAGCGCGGCGTAACCAGGCTCGAGGTTCCAACCCGCCATCAGAGCGCGTCCCCATAACGTAACTTGCGCTGATAAAGCTTTTCCGCCTTGCCTTCCAGCCAGCTCAACAACGCTGACTCCTGAGCCAGGATCTGACGCAGCGGTTGCTGGAAGTAGCCCTTGAGAAACCGCAATTTGTCGCGCCGGGTCAGGCCAATGTCCATCGCCGAGAAATACAGCGCGGCCAGGTCCTTGTTGCGCCAGCGCTGGGTGATCGCCGGGCGTGTCTGGGCGCGGTGCAGGTCGATCACCGACAGCTTGAAGTCATCGGGCGTGACCGGTGTGTCGGTGTGCAGCAGAAAATGACAGATATAGCAGTCGCGGTGATTGACCCCGGCGCGGTGCATCATCCCGACCAGCCGCGCCACTTCGGCGATGTACGCGCGCTTCATGCGTGGCTCGGGCGGCTCGGTGCGCCAGTTGAGGCTGACGTCTTCCAGGCTCTCGGTCGGCGCCAGCTCTTCAGTGATGATGAATGAATGCTGCATGGCCGGGTTGTTGCCACGCTCGCCATAAGCCACGGCGGTCATGGTCGGGACACCGACTTCGTGAAGACGATTGACCGCGTCCCACTCCTGACCGGCGCCAAGCACAGGCAATTTGGCAGTCAGCAGATTCTTCGCCACTTCACCCCAGCCGATGCCGCGATGGATCTTGACGAAATAACCGCGTCCGTCGACCTCGGTGCGCAACGTGCGCCGGTTTTCGAGTTCGCGATAAACCTGGCCTTCCAGCGCCTCAACGGCCTCGAAGGCGTCGCGCCCGGCCCAGAGGCTCTTGAAGGGTTCAGCAAGGATCAGTTTCATCCGTGGTGCTCCGCCAGAATCACATCCGCAGCGTGCTGCGGCATGCTGTAAAGATCAGCCGTGTCGGCGAATGTCAGCCCGTTGCGGCTCCAGGTACTGCGCACGGCGTCGTCCTTGAGCATGCGGGCCAGGTACTGATTGAGCTGGTTCTGTTCAAACGGCTCATCGAGCACCAGACCGCTGTCGGCTTCGGCGATGTAATGGGCGTACCCGCACACCGCGCTGACCAGCACCGGAAGTCCTGCCACCAGCGCTTCAAGCAGCACGGTGCCGGTGTTTTCGTTGTATGCCGGATGTATCAACAGGTCGGCGCCCAGCAGAAAACGCGGAATGTCGCTGCGCCCTTTCATGAAGGTCACGTGATCGCCCAGGCCCAGCGTCGTGCTTTGTAGCTGGAATACCTTGGGGTCGTCCTGCCCGATTACAAACAGTCGCGTGCGTTTTTTCAAATCCGGGGGCAGCGCCGCGAGTGCCTTGAGGCTGCGATCAACGCCCTTGGTCTTGAAGCCTGAGCCAATCTGCACGAGCAGCAGGTCATCGTCGGCAAGCTTGAATTCACGGCGGAATTCAGCGCGGATTTCGGCGGCGTTGGCGGGCGCGCGACGGTCCTGGGAGATCCCCGGCGGCAGCAGATGAAAGCGCTCCAGCGGCGTGCCGTAGTGCTTGATGAACAGCGGCTGCTGCACTTCGGAAATCATCAGCACTTCAGTCTTCGCGTCTTTGGCGAACACCGCGCGCTCGTAATCGGCGAAGTGACGGTAGCGGCCCCAATACTTGTACAGGCTATGGCGCAGGTTCTGCGCCTTGTCTTCGTAGCAACCGTCGGCGGCATAGTAAACGTCCAGCCCGGGCATTTTGTTGAAGCCGATCAACCGGTCGACAGGACGCTTGGCCAGGTCGGCATTCATCCAGTCAGTGAGCTTTTCGTTGCGGCGATGATTGAAGATCGCCTTTACCGGCGCCACCAGCACTTCGAAGCCGGGCGGCACGTCGCCTTCCCAGATCAGCGTGTACACACGGATTTGATGGCCGCGTTGCTGACACTCCAGGGCGATGCGCATGAAGTCACGCTGCAGGCCACCAAAGGGAAAATATTTATAAAGCACGAATGCCAGTTGCATCAGGGATGTTCCTTTGCCAGCAATAGCGCGCCCAACTGGCTCGCTACCCGCTCGGGATTCAGGCGAGTAAAGCACATGGGCCACTCGCGTTCGGTATCGACCTGACGCTGGTCTTCAGGCGTCGGCCGATAGGTGCATTTCTTCTGCAGGCAAGGCGCGCAGGCGGGGTAATCGGCCGCCAGATGAACCTGCGACCGACCGTACGCACCGGTAAGGCCCGGATTGGTAGGGCCGAACAGCGACAGCGTCGGCACGTCCAGCGCTGCGGCCAGATGACCGAGTCCGGTGTCTACCGCGACGCAGCCACGAGCGCCGGCCAGCACCCGGGCAACGCCTGCCAGATTGAGTTTGGGCAACACGACGGCATTATCAAGGCCATCGGCAAGGCGCTCGGCCCGGGCTTTCTCGACCGGATTGCCCCAGGGTAGCCGCACCTCAAAGCCCTGACCGATCATGCGTTCGGCCAGTTGGCGCCAATACAGCTCGGGCCAATGCTTGCTGTCCCACGTGGTGCCGTGCAGAAACAGCACGAATGGCGCGTCCTCCGTGGCGGTGAGCAACCGGCTGCGGTCAAGGCCGTAATCGCCCAAACCGGCTGGCACGGCATAGCCAAGGGCCTGCGCGAACAACTGACGCAAGCGCTCGACGGCATGCTGGCCACGGGCGACGGCATAGGGCTGATTGTAAAAGCGGCCCGCCAGGGGCTCGCGTGCGGAATTTTTGTCCAGACCAGCGACGGGCGCGTTGACGTAGCGGGTCAGCCAGGCGCTCTTCAGCAGGCCTTGTGCGTCGATCACCAGATCGTAGCGGGTGTCACGCAGACGCCGCTTGAACTGGCGCCATTCACCGTTCTTGAGTGTCTGCCAGAGGTGCTTGCGCCAGCGGCGAATCGCTACCGGAATCACGTTCGCCACCGCCGGATGCCAGGTCGGGATCTCGGCAAAGCCTTCTTCCACCACCCAATCGAACTGGATGCCCGGCAACGCGCGCATGGCATCGGTCAGCGCAGGCAAGGTGTGAATCACATCACCCAGAGACGAGGTTTTGATCAACAGTACCCGCAACTCAGGCGACCTCGACCGGGCTGGCGCCGAGGCGGCCCAGGGCTTGAATCACCGAGTCCGGCTCGAGCAGGCGCAGGCAGTTGTAATGGCCAAAGCGGCAGGTGCGATCAAAGCACGGGCTGCATTCGATGCCCAGACGCACGACCTCGACTTCATCGGCCAGCGGCGGCGTGAAGCCCGGCGAGGTCGAGCCGTACACCGCCACCAGCGGGCGATTGAGCGCGGCAGCCACGTGCATCAGCCCGGAATCGTTGGAGACCACGGCGTCCGCGCATGACAGCAGATCAATGGCTTCAGCCAGTGACGTGTCGCCACTGAGGTTCATGGACTCTTCGCGCAACCCCGGAATCAGCCGCTCGCGAATGCTCTCGCCCACCGCATGGTCGTTCTTTGAGCCGAACAGCCACACCTGCCAGCCTTCACGAATCTTCGCTTCGGCAACTTTGCCGTAATGCTCGGAAGGCCAGCGCTTGGATTCGCCGAACTCGGCGCCCGGGCACAGCGCGAGCACAGGTCGGTCAAGGCTCAGGCCGAACTTGGCCAATGCTGCATCGCGGCTGGTCGTTTCGATTTGCAGGCTGGGTTTCGGATACGGGCGAGGCAGCTCGGCGTCCTTGTCGTACGCCAGCGCCATGAAGCGCTCGATCATCAGCGGGTAACGCTGCTTGTCGAGGGTGCGAACGTCGTTGAGCAGGCCGTAGCGAAACTCGCCACGCCAGCCAGTGCGCTTGGGAATGCCGGCGAAGAAAGGCACCAGCGCCGACTTCAGCGAGTTGGGCAGCAGAATCGCCTGGTCGTACTGGCCCTTGAGAGACCTGCCGATGCGCCGGCGCGTGGCCAGTTCCAGCGCGCCATGGCCGAGCGGGAAGCTCAATGCCTTGCGCACTTGGGGCATGCGCTCAAGGATCGGCCGGCTCCACTCGGGCGCCAGCACATCGATTTCGCACTGTGGGTGACGCTGTTTCAGGCACTGGAACAGCGTCTGCGCCATCACCATGTCACCGACCCAGCTGGGCCCTACGATCAGAATTCTCATGCTCATCCAAAAACGACCAGAAACGAGCAGGGAGGCCCATCAGACTGCGTGATGCTTGCACACACAGCCTGACGCCTCCCTGTCATAGCTTATTGAGATCCGTTAGATCCGGACCCTCACTGTTTTGTAGACACCTTCACGAGCAAGACATCGGTCCTGCTGCCATTTAACGTGACAGCAATCCGGCACGACACTCAACTCAACCCCAACTGTCCCCAGATCCGCATCACTTCGCGCCGCTCGGTGGCGAACTGGTCGCCAGCCACCACACCCGGATCCTTCTGCAACGCCTGTCGGTGCGCGGCCGAGCGGTAGGCCTTGTACGCTTCACGCAACAGACCGGCATCGGCGGCGGCCATCAGGCCCGCTGTTTCAAGACCTTCGAGAATACGGATGTTATCGGTGTAACGAAGCAGCGCGGGATGCTCTCTGGACCACGCCAGGGCCGCGTATTGCACCATAAATTCAATATCGACGATACCTCCGGCATCCTGCTTGAGGTCGAACCGCGCCGTCGGTTCAAACGCATTTGCGCCTTTGCCTGCCGCCGTTGCGCGGGTGCCGAGGTTGTCGCGCATCTTGGCGCGCATCTCGCTGACCTCCTGACGCAGCGTGTTCAAGTCACGCTCGCGCCCCAGCACCGAAGCGCGCACGGCCTCGAACTGCCTGCCCACATCAGTGCTGCCCACCAGCACCCGGGCACGCACCAATGCCTGATGCTCCCACGTCCAGGCCTCGTTCTCCTGATAGCGGGAAAACGCACCGAGCGAGCTCACCAGCAAACCCGACGCGCCAGACGGACGCAGGCGCATGTCGACTTCGTACAGTTGCCCCGAGTTGGTGTGGGTGGTGATCAGGTGGATGATCCGCTGGCCGAGCCGGGTGAAGAACTGCGCGCCATCAATCGGTTTGGCGCCGTCGGTTTCAGCCTGCGGATCGCCATCGTGGATGAACACCAGATCCAGATCCGAACCGTGACCCAACTCGATGCCGCCGACTTTGCCGTAGCCGACGATGACGAAGCCGGGGTCGCACAACGTGCCATCCGGCCGGCGCGGCGCACCATGACGGGCGACGGTGTGGCGCCAGGCGAGCGCCAGCACTTGCTCCAGAATCGCCTCGGCCAGCCAGGTCAGGTAATCGCTGACCTTCATCAGCGGCAGGCTGCCGGTGATTTCCGACGCGGCCACGCGCAGGCGGTGCGCCAGCTTGAAATGCCGCAACGCTTCCATTTGCTGTTCGAGGTCGTCCTCGGGAATCCGCGTCAGACGCTCGCGCAGCTCCGCAGCGAGCTCCAGCGCCTGGGGCGGACTGAACAGACGACCTTCGTTAAGCAGCTCATCGAGCAGCAACGGAAAACGGGCGATCTGCTCGGCGATCCACGGACTGGCCGCGCACAGGGTCAACAATCGGCGCAGCGCACCGGGGTTCTCGGTGAGTAACACCAGATAAGCCGAGCGACGCGCGACGGCCTCAACCAGCGGCAGCACCCGCTCCAGGACCAGATCGGGATCAGCGTGCTCCACCGCTTGAGCAAGCAGGCGCGGAATAAAGGCATCGAGCCGCTCGCGCCCCAGACGCTGCATCGAGCGAAGCTGCGAGCTGTTGCGCAGGTCGCTCAGGTGTTTCAGCGCCTTGGGCGCGTCGGCGAATCCGCCCTCCTGCAACTGCAGACAGGCGTTTTCTTCGTTTTGCGACTCTTCCCACAACGGCAGCCACTCGCCACCGACTATTTCTTCGCCATTTTCCTGCTGACCTTCGTCCTCGTCAGGGTCGGCGATCACCTGCTGGAAGTGCCACTTGACCAGTTCACGCCAGTCCATCAGTTGCTCATGGAAGCTGGCCCAATCGGCAAATCCCATCATGAAAGCAATACGCGCCTGATCCTGAGGGTCGTTGGGGAGCATTTGCGTTTGCCGGTCGGCAATCGCCTGAATGGCGTGCTCGGTGTAGCGCAGGAACTGATAGCCCTCTCGCAGATCATCAATGACCGCAGCGGGCAAATAGCCTTGGTCCTCAAGGGTTTTCAGCACCTTGAGCAACGGCCGCTGCTGAAGACTTAAATCGCGACCGCCGTGAATCAGCTGAAACGCCTGAGCGATGAACTCCACCTCGCGGATGCCACCGGCCCCCAGCTTGATGTTATCGGCCATGCCCTTGCGACGGACTTCCTGCTGGATCAGCTGCTTCATGGTGCGCAGCGCTTCAATGGCCGAGAAGTCCAGATAACGGCGGTAGACAAACGGCCGGAGCATGTCGAGCAGCTCGCTGCCCTTCTCTTTGTCACCGCCCACCACCCGCGCCTTGATCATGGCGTAGCGCTCCCAGTCACGGCCCTGGTCCTGGTAGTACTGCTCCAGCGCGTTGAAACTGAGCACCAATGCACCGGAAGACCCATATGGCCGCAGTCGCATGTCGACGCGAAAGACAAAGCCATCGACCGTGACCGGGTCCAGCGCCTTGATCAGGCGCTGACCGAGTCGGATGAAGAATTCCTGATTGTCCAGCGGGCGTTTGACGCCCTGGGTTTCGCCACCTTCGGGGTAGGCAAAGATAAGATCGATATCGGATGACAGGTTCAACTCGACGGCGCCCAGCTTGCCCATGCCGAGGATGACCATCTGCTGCGCCTCTCCGGTCCGACGGCCGGTCGGCGTGCCGAATTGCTGGCAATGCCGTTCGTAGAGCCACTTGTAAGCCAGATCGATGCAGCCATCCGCCATGTCCGAGAGATCGCGGCAGGTTTCTACCAGATCCGCTTGCCGGGTCAGATCCCGCCAGATAATTCGCACTTGCTGGCGCGTGCGTTGACGACGTAGATTACGCCCCAGCTCATCGTCGCTGGCAGCCTGAATGACTGCATCGGCAATCTGCCCAAGCAGCTCGCCGGGCGCAAAACTGCGCTCCAGCTCACCGGTTTCGGCGAGATCAAGCAGCATCAGCGGATCGCGTGAAACCTGATCGGCGACAAAATCGCTGGCGGCACATACGCGGTCAAACGCTAACAGCCGCGCCTCGGGCCAGGCCTGAAAAAGCTGCCTGGCGTCATCTGTCAGGGAATCGAGAGCGGTGCGCCAGGACTGGCGTGCGCGGCTGACGAGCGGCAGAAGGACAGCTGGCAGCTCGGCCAGCAGGGGAAGGCTCATGGTCTATCCTTGATCGGCGTTCAAAGGGCAGCCTCGCTGTGGCGGTGATACACACGCAACGCATGGACTGTCGAACAAAGGTTAAAAATTGCTAACGACCTGCGATTGCTGGTTGCCAGCACGACCAATCCGACGACTCGTCAGATTTTTACACCGAGAACATCGCTTTATCGGACACTGCACCACGAGCGAAGACCTCGCTCTGATGTAGTTTTACTACTGTATATACAAGTCGAAAAGCTGAATTAGCCCGAGATTTGTAGTAAAACTACAGAACACCGGGAACCCATCCGGTTCATCCAAGAATTTACATCGTCTGCCCACAAGGCCAGTCGCAACAAACTCAGGCAACCGATTCTGGAAGCCTTTCCGCCCTGGAGCAAGCCATGCAAGACCTCGATCCCGTCGAAACCCAGGAATGGCTGGACGCCCTGGAATCGGTTCTCGACAAAGAAGGCGAAGACCGTGCTCACTACCTG
>NZ_DASVUM010000136.1:0-16878 GCF_036387035.1 Pseudomonas sp.
GTGGGACCGGCTTCAGCCGGGAAGAGGCCGGTGGGTACGCCATCCATTTACGGTGCGACGCCCGACGCTTCCCCGGCTAAAGCCAGTCCTACTGAAACACCGCGCACTCATAGTGGGACCGGCTTCAGCCGGGAAGAGGCCGGTGGGTACGCCATGCATTTTTGGGTGTGACGCGCGACGCCTTCCCGGCTGAAGCCGGTCCCACCAGGTCAACGCGGTGATGGGGTGAGTGCCTGGCGCGCGCCCAACATCTTCAACCAGCGGCCCGGCGGATAGCCGAAGGTCTTCACGAAATGCCGCGTCATGTGGCTCTGGTCGGAGAATCCTGCCATCACCGAGGCGTCAGTCAGGGACACGCCCAACGAGATCGAATGGCGCACCAGGTCCAGCCGGCGCAGGGTCAGGTAGCGATACGGCGTGGTGCCGAACAGCACGCGAAAATCCCGCGACAGGCGCCAGCGATCGGTGTCGCTGGCCTGCTCCAGCTCGGTCAGGCTGACGCCCTGCTCCAGACTGGCCATGAGCATTTCCCGCGCACGTTGCGCGCCGGCGCAGTTAACGGTCTGCCGGCCCCTTGTCGCACCGGCGGCCGCTTGCAGGGCGATGGCGAGGTCGTAGATCGCATCGTCCAGTTCCAGCGGATCCAGCGCAGCGTTCAAATCGGACAGGAGCGCCTGAGTCGCCCGGAACAGGCGCGGGTCATTCGACGCGCCCCCCCTTATGAACGGCAGCGGCCTGCCGCCAAGCACCTGCTGAATCATCGCCGGTTCCACGTAGAACATCCGGTAGCGAAAACCATCCTCGGTTCCGGCGTGACCGTCATGGGCCTCGTCCGGGTGCAGCACCATCGTCCGCCCGGGCAGGTTGTTCACCAACTCCTTGCCGTACTGAAAGCTCTGCACCCCGGACATGGTGTGGCCGATGGCATAGGTGTCGTGGCGGTGCATCTCGAAACCGTGCCCGTGGAAATAAGCTTCGATTCGCTCGATCTGCGGCAACGGCGCGGCGCGCAGCACCCAGTCTCGCGGGGACGCAGTCAGATGGGCGTCATCTGCAGGTGTTTTCATTGGCAGCGCTCGCAGCCTCGCGGCAGTGTCCAGCCGGTACTCAGTTGAACACCGGGCTCGTGGTCAAAAAGGGCTAACCGGCTTGCTTGAGCAGCGCCGCGGATGCATTGGATGCGTGCACCGCCGGCGGCTTCTCGCTGAGCAGGTTTTCAATCGCCTGGCTGTACGCCTGCCGGCCAAGGTTCATGCTGTTGTTGTGGTTGCCGCCGGGCACCATCAGCAAGCCTTTCGGCTCCTGCGCGGCCTGAAACAGCTCTTCGCTGAAGCGCGGCGCGACGAACTGATCGGCCGTGCCGTGCACGATCAGCACCGGCATGTGCACCTCGGCGATCTTGTCGATGGAGTCGAATTTCTGCGAGATCAGCCAGCGCACCGGCAACGACGTGCGTTTACTGGCGACCGAGGACGCGACGTCGGCAAGATTGGTGAAGGTCGATTCGATGATCAGGCCACGTGCCTGGATCGGCTCGGCACCTGCTTGCGCGTCCCGGCCCAATTCAGCCGCGAGGTCGACAGCCACGGCGCCGCCCAGGGAATGCCCGTAGATCAGGCGTTCCTGCGGATCGGGTTGAAGCTGCTTCAAGCGTTCCCAGGCCACGCGCGCGTCTTCGTACACCGAGGCTTCCGAAGGCAACTGGCCTTTGCTTTGACCGAAGCCGCGGTAGTCGATGGCGAGGATGGAAAAGCCCAGCGCGCGCAGTTGTTCGATGCGGAACAGCTGGCCGGTGAGGTTCCAGCGCGAGCCGTGCAGATAGAGGATGGCCGGGGCGTCCTTCTTGTCCGAAGGCCACCACCAGGCATGAATGTTCTGCGCGAGCCCGAACGACGGGGCCTTGAGCTCAAGCTCCTGAACGTCGGACGGCAAGCCGTGGTACCAGCTCGCCGTGCCCGGCTCGATCATAAAGACCAGTTCACGTTCCGTGTGCTGCAACGCCGCGCAACCGACCGGCAAACCGACGACGATCAGCAGCATGCACAGCCAGAAGAACCAGCGGGCCTTGAGACGCGCCAGGGAGAAAGTTCGCATGGGGAAAGGCGTCCGGTGCAAAAAATGAATGCACCGGCAGTTTGCCATTCATTGGCGGGGTCGGTCCTGTTCTTTTCGGCGAAAGGCCTTCTGCCGAAAGGCCCGCGCCACGTCGGCCACGGCGCCACACGGTGGGATACCGAACCCCGCCCGACGGGCCGAATCAGTAACCCGAGCCCGACGCCGCCGCGCCGCTGACGATTGCGATGCCGGAGCTGGTGCCCAGTCGGGTCGCCCCCGCTTCGATCATCGCCACCGCCGTCGCGTAATCACGTACGCCGCCGGAGGCTTTGACACCAACGCCCTGGCCGACAACCTTGCGCATCAGGGCCACGTCTTCGAGGGTCGCGCCGCTGCGGCTGAAGCCGGTTGAGGTCTTGACGAAGGCCACGTCGAGGTCACGGCACAATTCGGAGGCGCGGATTTTCTGCGCCTCATCCAGCAGGCAGGTTTCAAAGATGACTTTCAGCGGCACCGCGCCACAGGCGTCTTTGACGGCGGCGATGTCATCGCGCACTTCGTCAAACAGGCCGTCCTTCAGCCAGCCGATGTTCAGCACCATGTCGATCTCACCCGCGCCGGCCGCGATGGCTTGCTTCGCTTCGAACGCTTTGGTGTCGCTCAGCCCGGCACCCAGCGGAAAGCCGACCACGGCGCAGACCTTCACGGCTTCGCCGGCCAGCAAGGACGCGGCATACGGCACCTGGCCAGAGTTCACGCACACCGAATAGAATCCGTGTTCTTGCGCCTCGCGGCACAGGGTCGCGATCTGGTCGCGGCTGGCGTCGGCGACCAACAAGGTGTGGTCGATGTACTGTGCGAGTGCTGCGGGTTCGATCTTCATGGTCAATCGTTTCCTGATAGTGAAGCGGTCACAAGCGACACGCTTTAAGCTTCATGCCTGAGCGCATCATTTTATGTTGTAAATATAACAATGAATGTTATTTTTTTACCATATCCATTCGACAATCGGAATGCCCGTGGACAGTAAAAAATCCGACCGTATCAAGCTTATCCAGCAAGCCCTGCAAGACCAGAAGGCCATTCACTTGAAGGAAATGGCCGCCCTGTTGGACGTTTCGGAGATGACGCTGCGGCGCGACCTGACCCGGCACCCCGACAAATTTCATTTGCTGGGCGGGCACATCACCCTGGCGTTCGATCCGGCCGAGGCCAGTGATTACAAGGTCACCGAGCAAGGCACCCGCCACGTCGAGGAAAAGCGGCGCGTCGGCAAGCTGGCTGCGGCGTTCATTCAACCCGGCGACACGGTGTTTTTCGACTGCGGCACGACGATCCCTTTCGTCATCGACTTCATTCCGGACGAGCTGGAATTCACCGCCGTGTGCAACTCGCTCAACGTCTTGCTCAAGCTGCAGCAGAAGCCCAACTGCTCCATCGTCGTGTGCGGCGGCACCTTTCATCGCAAGAATCAGGTCTTTGAACACCACAGCGAAGCCACGATTCTGGATGGCATCCGCCTGACCTGGGCGTTCGTTTCGGCGGCCGGCGTCAGCGACACGCTGGGCGTGACCTGCTTTAACTTCAACGAAGTCGAGGTGAAGCAAAAGGTTTTGCGTCAGGCCCGGCACTGCATGTTGCTGGCCGATCATTCAAAGTTCGACGCCGTGCGGACCGCCCACTTCGCCACGTTGCAGGACTTTCATGTAGTGGTGAGCGACAAGAAGCTGCCCAAGGCGTACCGCGACCTGATTGAGGGGTACGGGGCGCGGTGGGTGGTGTAAGCAACTCATCCTAAGGTTCGCTGCTCCGGCGGCAACAAACGCCGGATCCGTAGGAGCCGCCGGGGTGGCGCCAGCTTGCTGGCGAAAGCGATCGGTCTGCAAGCGGGTGCGCAGCTGACCCACCGCGTTCGCCACTGTCGTAACCTCCAGCAGCTCCTACAGGGACCGCGCACCCAGTCGATATCTGGGCGAGCGAAAAGGCCGTCAGCGTTTCAAATCCCCTTCAAGCTGCCGCACTTCTTCAGCGCCCAGATACCCCGTCGTGACGCTGAACGACGCGCTCTCCCCTGCCCCAAGCTGGCGGACATTGCCTTTGGCCTGTTCCGCCAGATAGCCCTCGGGCTCGCAGGTCGCAGGCAGCACAAAGGCGGCCACCTGCTGATCGGCGTTGTGCAGAATCCAGCGCGCCGCATGATCGAACTGTGCCGGCTGGTAGCGCGTGTAAAACGCCGGACCCTCGGGATGCTTGAGCAGGAAGTGAGCATGGCCCTGGTCGTCCGCCTGCACACCCTCAAAGAAGCAGACGATCTCCGGGTCGTACAACGCTGGCGTGCTCAGGCTTTCCAGCCGCGAAGGATCTTCCGTCAGCTCGGCCATGTACGCCGACCACGCCGGCGTCGGCTTTACGTGGGCAGGAACGCTGCTGCGCACCCGCGTGCGCGTCATGCCCAAGGGCTCGACGAAACGCCCTCCTTCGACGTAGGCGTAATTCATGTGGGCCATGTACATCAGGTCCATCGGCTTGCCCGCCAGATTGCGTACGTCCATGCCGATGTCGAACAGCGCCGAGTCCGGCCGCAAGGTCACGCTCGGCCTGGCGCGATAGTGGTCGCCAAACCCCATCACGTATTCGTATTCGCCGCCAATGCGCAGAAACGCGCCGGCAGCGTCTTCGCCGACCTCCAGCCAGGCGCTGTCCATCGCCGCGCACGGCATTTCGCCGTGCAGCGGGTGGTCGTCTTGCGGCGTGGGGCAGCCGTTGCGCAACAGCCCGCTGTGGAACATGAAGCAACCATAGGTGCCGATCACCGTCGGACTCGGGCGCGGCTGCTCGAACATGTTGCGCATGGTCAGGTCGCAGCCATCGAACAGCGCCGACCAGATCATTTGCCCCTGATACGGCAGCACCACGACGCGCCCGCGATTGTTTTCCAGCGCCAGGGCTTTTACGCCGCTGGGATAGGTCCAGGCCAGCACGCGGAAATCAGCGGACTCCAGCAGCGTCTTTTCAGCAGCGCTGAACAGCTCGGGGTACAGCGAGATCGTGGTGCGCTTTTCGGTCGTAATCATGAGGCTGTCACCGCGCCAGCCGGTGCGTTGGCGGCCAGCGGATCACGCATGCATTTGATGGCGTAGGCGACGATCACCACGAAGCACAGCAGCGGCACCGTGTAGGCGATCTGCATGTTGCCGTGGGTCGCATCGGAGAGCAGGCCCTGGAAGATCGGCATCACGCCGCCGCCGACAATACTCATCACCAGCAGCGAACCGCCGACGCCGGTGTCTTCACCCAGACCGTCGATGGTCAGGCCATAAATGGTCGGCCAGCAGGGGCCCAGGAAAATGCTCACACCAACGGCCGCATAGACCGCGCTGATGTTCGGCACCAGAATCGTGTAGGCCAGCAACACAATGGTCAGCACGCCATAGATCGCCAGCACCTTGGCAGGAGACATTTTGCGCATCAGCAGGTTGGCGACCATCTTGCCAACGAAGTACGCGGCGAAGGTGGTCAGCAGGAACCACGAGGCGCTGCGCTCGTTCATCCCGCCCATCTGCATCGCCAGGCGAATGGTGAAACTCCACACGCCGACTTGCGCGCCGACATACAGGAACTGCGCCAGCACGCCGAACGTGAAGCGCGGGTTGCGCCACAGACGCGACAGGCTCTGACCGATGCTGCTCGATTTCACATGGGCCTGCACCACGCCCTTGCACGCTGGGAACTTGGTGAAGGCGATCAGCACGAACATCAGAACCAGCACTGCGATCATCCATTTGTACGGCAGCAGCGTTGACTGGATCATTTGCAATTGCTGGACCGCGGCTTCCGAAGCGCTCATCTGCGTCAGTTGCTCGCGGGTGGCGTCGGTGTCCTTGAACATCACGAAGCTGCCGACGTACACGCCCGTCATTGCACCGAACGGGTGGAATGTCTGGGAAATGTTCAGGCGGCGGGTCCCGGTTTCACGCGGCCCCATCAGCGTCGAGTAGGTGTTGCAGGCGGTTTCGAGGAACGCCAGGCCAGCCGCGATGACGAACAGCGCCATCAGGAACATGCCGTATTTGGCCATCGATGCCGCCGGGAAGAACAGCGAACAGCCGGCCATGTACAGCACCAGACCGATGAGGATGGTGGTCTTGTAGCTGAAACGCCTGACGACCATCGCCGCTGGAATCGCCACGAAGAAGTAACCGAGATAGAACGCCGACTGCACGAAGGACGTCTGCACATCGCTGAGCAGGAAGGCTTTCTTGAAGTGCGCGATGAGCACGTCGTTCATGCTCGCGGCCGCAGCCCACAGCGCGAAGCAGCAGCACAGCAGCAGGAAGGCGAACCACGGCGTGCGGTTCAGGTAGAACCCGTCCGGTGATTGTTGGAGCGCGGGCTTTGTCATTGTTGTTCTCCGGGAAGTACAGGAAATACCCCGCCCTGCCGATCAGGCGATCGGCAAGGCGCGGCGGCTCAAAGGGTGTCTAGGAAGTGACTGAACGCGGCAGCGTCCGGGTAGGAACTCTGGGTGCCCAGGCCGGTGACCGAGCAGGCTGAATACGCCACCGCGCGGGTCATGGCGTTGCGCATGTCGCCGTCTTCGCTCCAGTGGCGAGCAAAGCAACCGATGAACGCATCGCCGGCGCCTGTGGTGTCGCGGGCATCGACCTTGATGCCTTCGACGCGGAACTCGCCTTCTTCGCCGACGTACAACGCGCCTTTTTCACCGAGGGTGACGATGACGTGGCGAATCCCGTCCTGCACCAGTTGCAGAGCGGCCGCACGGGCCGAATCCACCGAGTCGATGACGAGCCCGGTGACCAGCGCCAGTTCGGTTTCGTTGGGGACGAAGAAATCCAGCTGCGACAGGTGCTCGCGGCTCAGGCCCTTCACCGCAGGTGCGGGATTGAGCAGCACTGGAATGCCGTTGGCCTTGGCGAAATCAATGGCGTGGTAGACCGTTTCCAGTTCGATTTCCAGTTGCAGCACGATCAGTGCGCAGTCGCGCAAGGCGGCCTGGGCAGCGTCGATGTCCGCAGGTTTCAGGTGCGCATTGGCGCCTTTGACGATGAGGATGCTGTTGTGCGAATCGCTCTGCACAAAGATCGGCGCCACGCCACTGGAAACCCCGGCGACGCGCTGGACGAACTGGGTGTCGATACCGTAACGCTTGAAATTGGCCAGGGTGTTGTCGGCAAACATGTCGTCGCCGACCTTGCTCAGCATCAACACTTCAGCGCCCAGCTTGGCCGCCGCCACCGCCTGATTGGCGCCCTTGCCACCGCAACCCATGGCGAAATTCGGTGCTTCGAGGGTCTCGCCCTGCGCCGGCATCCGGTCGATGTAGGTGATCAAATCCACCATGTTGCTGCCGATGACCGCGATCTTGTTCATGTGTGTGAGTACCTTGTTCACCCGCTGGGCCCGGAAGATGAGCCACCGACGCGGCTTTATTTTTGTTATTTAAATAACATTTTGTGTGACTATTCAACCTATTTCTTGCAAGGGGGACATGCGGCTTGGTGCGTAGCGCACATGTCGTTCCCCGCAAGCGGGTTGGAATGCCTGAAACAGAGGGATTGCGGGCACTGGTCGTACAGACCATGGATTCGCGCAAACGTTTGCGATGAGGAAATTTATTGCGTGATGAAGGGAGTGGGTGAAGCGCGGGCGGGAGGGAGTGCGTTGTGAACAGGCAGGTATTTTGCTGGCGCTTCGCGCCAGATCGCGGGACAAGCCACGCTCCTACAGAGGACCGCAATCAACTGTAGGACCGCGCTTGCCCGCGAAAGCGTCAGTCCAGGCGCTGCAATTGCATCAGGAAATGAGCTAGCTACATCAGGAAATACAGCAGCACAATATTCGCCACCAGCATCGCCAGCGCCGTGGGTATCTGGGCCTTGATCACCGCGTACTTGTCGGGCAGTTCCAGCAAGGCCGCCGGAATCAGGTTGTAGTTGGCCGCCATGGGCGTCATCAACGTGCCGCAGTAGCCCGAGAACATGCCGATGGCGGCCATGACCGCAGGGTTGGCGCCATACATGCCCACCAAAACCGGCACGCCGATTCCGCCGGTCATGACCGGAAACGCGGCAAAACCGTTGCCCATGACGATGGTGAACAGCGCCATCCCGAGTACGTACACCATCACCGCGACGAGGCGAAAATCCAGGTTGATGTACGCCGTCGCCAGGTGCGCCACGGCTTTACCAACGCCTGCGTCGTTGAACACCAGGCCCAGCATCGCCAGCATCTGTGGCAGCACCAGCGCCCAACCCAATGCTTCGGTCAGACGCCGCGACTCGCGCATGGCCTGCACCGGCGTATCGCGGGTCAGCCAGCAGGCCAGGGCCAGGGCCACCAGACTGCCAATGCCCAGTGACACGAATGTGCTGTTGGCCGGGTCCAGCAGGAACACGTCACCGAACTTGATGTTCTTCAGCAGCACCGCGCCAATCACCGTCACCAGCGGAATCGCCAAGGCCGGGATGAACAGTTTGTTCTTCAGGCGCCCTGCACTGGCGCGCCGCGCCTGATCATTAAGGTTTTCATGCCGGCCGAAACCCACGCCGCCGAACCCGGCGATCACGGCCATGGCGATGACGCCAACACCCACCCAGACCGGTGGCAGCTTCTCGCCCACCAGAAACGCGATGGCGAACAGGCCCCAGAACAACCCCGTGGTCCAGCGTTTGGGATTGCTGCGGTCGATCGTGGTCATGAACGACGTGATCGCCAGAATCACGCCCGCCAGCCAGTAAAGGTATTGAATGGAAATGATCATGGCGCCAGCTCCTTGTCGACAGCCGAGCCCGGCGGCAGCACCGTCAGCTCGCGGTTCAGGCGCTGATCGAATCGGTGCAGGCGAATGGCGTGAATGACAAAGGCGCAAATCGCCGTCGGGATCCCCCAGAAGGCGATGTGCATGGGGTCAACGTCAATGCCCGAGCCCAGCAGGAAGGTGTGCATCAGCGCAATCGCACCGAACGCCACGAAGATGTCTTCGCCGAAGAACAGCCCGACGTTGTCCGTCGCCGCGCACAATGACAACAGCTTGGTACGCAACGCTTCGGGCAGCTTGCCGAAGCGCGATTCAGCCGCGCCTTCAGCCATGGGCGCCAGCAGCGGCCGGACCATCTGCGGATGGCCGCCCAGGCTGGTCAGGCCCAGCGCAGCGGTGGTCTCCCGAACGAACAGGTAGGCAATCAGCAGGCGTCCGGCCGTGGCGCCGGTGAACCGGGCAATCCAGTTCTGCGCATGCAGACGCAGGCCGTGGCGTTCGAGCACGCCGATCACCGCCAGCGGCAAGAGGATGATCAGCGGCAGCGTGCGGGTTTTGATGAAGCCGCTGCCGATGGTCGCCAGAAGGGTCTCCAGCGGCATACTGGCCGCAAGGCCGGTGGTCAAAGCAGCGAGTGCCACGACCAGCATGGGATTGAGGCGCAGGACGAAGCCCAGAACGATGACCAGCACGCCAAGCAGCGGCCAGAGGTTGATAGCGGTTTGCATGATGAGGTTCTCGTTGGCGGTGGCGGTACCTTGCTGGTGCACGAATCAGTAGCATGTTCGGGAAACGAGCCGGTTGCAGCGCCGAGGCTCAACGGAGGCACAGTGCCGCAGCCCCATGGCACCGCAGTCACTGGCGAGGCGTCCAACGGGAAAAACCCGCTATGGCCCATAAAATTTTCTGTTGGCGGAGTGGCATGCAACCTGCTGTCCACGTCGGCAGTCTGCACAGGTCGTGCCGGTCACGGGATGTCTGCATCAGGTCACACGGAACGCCAGCCGGCGCTCAATTGTTCAAGGAAATCCCTCGGTGAACCTCAAATTTCTGGAAACCTTCGTCTGGGTCGCGCGGCTGAAAAGCTTTCGCCTGACCGCAGAAAAACTGTTCAGCACACAGGCCTCCATCTCAAGCCGCATCGCCGCGCTGGAGGATGAAATGGGCGTGCGGCTGTTTGTCCGGGATTCCAAAGGCGTGTCGCTGACCCCCGAGGGTATGCGCGTGCTCGAATACGCCGAGCACATCATGGACACGATGCAAAGCATGAAGGCGGCAGTCAAAGACCCAAGCCAGGTTCGGGGTCGAATCCGCATCGGCGCCATGGATACGGTGATACACACCTGGCTCAGCCCCTTGGTAACACGCCTGATGAAGTGTTACCCGAATCTGGAGATCGAGCTCACCGCCGAGACCGCCAGCAACCTCTGCTCGCAGCTGGAAAAGGGTTATCAGGATATTATTTTTCAGACCGACGTCTTGCGCTTCGACAACGTGCGCAACGCGGTGCTGGCACGCTATCCCCTGCGCTGGGTGGTGCCGGCGGGTTCGTCCTTCGACCGCCCGGACGTGACCCTGGAAGAGATCGCCGAGGCGCGCATCGTCACGTTCTCGCGCAACTCGCGACCGCACCAGGACATCCTCAACCTGCTGCACACCGCCAACATCGTCACCCCTCGAATCAATTGCGTGAACTCTGCCTCGGCCATCACCCGACTGGTGCGCGACGGCTTCGGCATCGGCGCGCTGCCGGTGACGCTGGTGCACGGCGAGCTGGCTCAGGGCGTATTGACGCTGATCGAAAACGTCCCGCTGCCGCCGTTGATGGACATCGTCGCCAGCTGGCGCACCGGGGCGGGGATGGACCTGGTCGAGGACATCGTCGACCTGGCCCGCGAGGCCGTGGCGGCATTCGCCAAGGAAATGCCGGCGGGGTTTGTGTCGGAAGGAAGTCCGGACCTGTAACGGTAGGAGCGTGGCTTGTCACGCGATCGGGGACGCAGTCGCCGTGATGACTGGCACCGAAATCGCCTGACCAGTCTGAGTGACCATTTGCTGCCGCTGAGCGGCAGATCGCGGGACAAGCCACGCTCCTACATGACGCGGTTGCGGCCGCAAGTTGGTGCGTTTCAAGCCATAACGCTCCGCTAAGGTATACGCCTTGGCGTTACTGCGACGTTGGATGCAGCCGTTTTCAATACCCGCCCCGGCCCTCCAGCAACGTATCAAGCAACCACGTCCCCGCCGGGCCCAGGCTTTTTTGCCGGGACCAGATCACGTCGACCGCCGAGCTGCGCGGCCAGCCCGGGACCTTGAGTTCCTTCAACCGGCCCTGGCCGCACGTGCTCACCAGCCAGCGCGGCAGCGCCGACCAGCCGAATCCGAAGATCGCCATGTCCATCAGCAGCAGGTAATTGGGCGCCGACCAGCTGCGTCGCGCACCGCTGGGCAGGTCGTCGGTGGGCACGCTCTCGTCAACGATGGTGTTCAGGCGCAACGCGCGATGCTGCGCGAGATGACGGTAGTCAACGGCCACTTCGGCGGCCAGCGGATGCGCGTGGGAAACGAAGATTCCGAAGTCGGCGCGCTCGACGATGGTCGCGTAGCCGACTTCCGGCGGATACGAGGCCTGGGCCGACAGCAGGCCCAACGACGCCCGACCGGTCTGGATCAGGTTGATCGCGTCGCCGTGTTCGGCGAACACACACTCCAGTTCCAGCTCCGGAAAGCGCTGATCGAGTTCGGTCATGCGCGCCTGAAATTCAGCGAACTGGTTGGCGTCCGACAGCACCAGCGTCAGGCGCGGCTCCATGCCCTCAGCCAGACGCCCGGCCGCACGACGCAACGTATCGGACGCTGCGAGCACATCCTCGATGCGGCCTTCCAGCGCCCTGCCCGCTTCGGTCAACGCCGGATGGCGGGTCGAGCGGTCGAACAGTTCAAGGCCTAGATCGATCTCCAGCCGTGAAATGGCCTCACTGATGGTTGACTGGCTTTTGCCCAAACGCCGCGCGGCTGCGCTGAACGAACCCAGTGCGATGGTCTGCGCGAAGGCCTCAAGGGCTTCGGGGGAATAGCTCACAGGAACACCTTTAAACAAGGGGGACGTCGCCATCGGTTTTTCCGATGGGACCGATTTTCACTCTAGACCATCACGCGCCGACAATGCACCCCTGCCCGTCGCACAGTGATGACCTTCATGCCTCTGCACACCCTCTCGCCCAACAAGCCCGCAAAGTCGGTCGTGGCCCCAAAATCCGTGAAAGAGCGCGCGCTGCATGCGTTGCTGTTCGAACTCATCGGCGTCCTGATGTTTGCACCCGGGCTGGCCTGGGTACTCGGCCAGTCCATTGGCAAGATGGGCGCGATGACGGTGATGATCTCCACGGTGGCCATGCTCTGGAACATGGTGTTCAACGCGGGCTTCGATCGCCTGCGCGCCCGGTTCGGTTTCGCCATGAGTCTCAAGGCCCGGGCGCTGCATGCCATCAGCTTTGAGGTGGGGTTGGTGTTTATGGTGGTGCCGATGGTGGCGTGGTGGCTGTCGGTCAGTCTGCTGGAAGCGTTTGTGCTCGACATCGGCCTGCTGCTGTTGTTTCTGCCGTATACGATGCTGTTCAACATGGCTTACGACCACGTTCGCGAGCGGGTGATTACCCGCCCGCGGCACTGCGCTGCTGATCGATAGCGGCGCGATTGGTCTCCGGTAAACCTCTTTGATTGGCTATCTGGCCTTGGGCAACGCGGGCGTAACATCTCGCCACGTCCAGCGGCTTCCGCCGGCCACTTGAAGAGAGAACCCATCATGCACAACCGAATTGCCTGGGCCCAAAAATCGCCTGAAGCTTACAAAGCCATGGTCGGCCTGGAAACTGCGCTGAGCAAATCCGGGCTGGATCATTCGCTGCTGGAGCTGATCCGTCTGCGTGCCTCGCAACTCAACGGCTGCGCCTACTGCGTCAACATGCACGCCAACGATGCGCGCAAGGCCGGCGAAACCGAGTCCCGCCTGCAGACCCTCAGCGTGTGGGAGGAAACCGAATTCTTCACCGAAAAGGAAAAAGTCGTACTTGCCTGGGTCGAAAGCCTGACCCTGCTGCCCGTGCATCGCGCTCCGCAGCATCAGTACGAAGCGCTGCTCAAGCATTACAGCGAGGCCGAGGTGGTCAACATCACGCTGGCCGCCGCCACCATCAACGCCTGGAACCGCTTCGGCGTGGGCTTTGCGATGATGCCGAGCTGATCCCCGGCAGGCGCCTGAGCCTGTTGCGGGCAGACGCGCTGCGGCACAAACGCGTCAATCGGCGATAACCATCAGACCCGCAAGAACCGACCGCTGACGGCCACACCCAGCAGCAGCACGGCGATGATCATGAACGCCGCGCCGAGGCTGCTGAGGTGGGCAACGAAACCGATCCCGGCCGGCCCCATCAGAATGCCGATGTAGCCCAGCGTGGTGATCGCCGGCACTGCAACGTTCTCGGGCATGGTTGTCTGCCGGCCGACTGCGCTGTAGAACACCGGCACGATGTTGGAGCAGCCGATGCCCACCAGCGCGTACCCGCACAGCGCCGCCTGCCAGACCGGAATCAACGTGGCGACGGTCATACCGGCCGCCGCGCACAGCCCGCCAAACAAGATGATTTTGTGCACGCCAAGACGCCGGACGATGGGATCGCCGCACAGGCGCCCGATTGCCATGGCCAGGGCGAACACGGCATAGCCGAAGCCCGCGTAGGATGGCTCGACGCCGCGCTGGGCGCTGAGGAACACCGCGCTCCAGTCGAGCATGGCGCCTTCGGTGAGAAAAACCGTGAAGCACATCAGGCCGATGAACAGCACCACGCCACGAGGGATTGCAAACGCCGGTCCTCCCGCTTCGCTGCCGTAGGGCAACAAATGGGGCGCCGCCTTGTACAGCGCGAAGGCAATGAACAGCGCAACGAAGGCCATCGCCAGCCACGGCCAGACCCCGACACTCAATAACGCCGACACCCCTGCCGCGCCGAGAATCCCGCCACAACTGAACAGGCCGTGAAACCCCGACATCATGGTCTTGCCGCTGGCCCGCTCAACGATGATCGCCTGAATATTGGTCACACAACCCAACGCGCCCATGCTGGCGCCGTAGATAAAGAGTGTGGCGACCATCAGTGGAGCGGAGGTGAGTGTGGCCAGCAATGGCAGGCACACACAGGCGATGACGCCCGTCACCGCAATCAAGCGCCGACAGCCATAGCGCACGGTCATCGCCCCGGCCAACGGCATGGAAACGATCGAGCCGATGCCCAAACACAGCAGCAACAGCCCCAGGCCGGCGTCGTCCAGACCCAGACGACTTTTTGCATAAGGCACCAGTGGCGCCCAGGCGGAGATGCTGAAACCGGTGACGAAGAAGGCGATACGTGTCGAAAACTGCTCCAGTCGCCCCGGTACCACGGGCGCTGCGGTGCTGATGGAGGTCATTGCCGCTCCCTTGAAAACAGCGGCCCGTCATAGGCCGCTACGGGACCAGCCTAACAAAGCTTGAAACAATGCCGAAGAAGGGATGTTGAAGGAAACGGCCTCAGAAAAGCCTCAATCTATCTCCCAGACCCAGGCGCGGAGCGCCAAAGGATGCATGCCCGCGCGGAGCGTGGGAACGATCACCTCGAGCGGTGGGCCGCAGAATTCATGGCGCCCAAACCGGCCCCTTCCCGGCTAAAGCCGGTCCCACTGACAGCAACGCGTGCAGCCAAAGCCGGTCCCACTGACAGCAGCGCGTGCAGCCAGTGGGACCGGTGTTAGCCGGGAATGGACGCAGAGCGCCCTGAGATGCATGCCCACGCAGAGCGTGGGCACGATCAACGGTCTGAGTGGGCCCGGCTTCAACCGCAGAAAAACGCGGTGTTCAGTGGGACCGGCTTTAGCCGGGAAGCTGTTGCTCTGCTTGTGATCTGCTTGTGATCTGCTCGTGATCTATTCGTGCTCTGCTTGTGATCTGCTTTTGATCTTCATACGCAAAAGGCTCGTACACCGCCAATCGCGACTTGGGTGCAGGCTGAACGCAGGTCTCGCGGAGTGGGCCGAGCGGCATGGATGCCGCGAGAGCCGCCCCCCGCCATGGATGGCGGATGGCGGCGGGCCCACGGAGCGAGACCGGAGTGAAGGAACCCTGACGAAGGAAGGGCCAAACCGAGAGCAGGCACTTTTGGTTACTTTTAGTGCTTTTTAAAAGTAACTCGCCGAAGGCGAAACCCGAGACCGTTAGGCCGACGCCCTTGATCTTGATCACCCTTTCCAAGGCGACTGCCGAATGATCTCCACAAAATTCAGCGGCTTGAACGTCGGATCCTCATCCACCAACACATCGGCATTCACGGTACCAAACGTAGTATCAGGCTTGTGCCGAAAGCCATTGGCAAAGGCGCACAAAATACACTCCTTAAACCCTTCACCGCGCGGATGAGCATGGGTCACAACCTCACGTTGCTCATCGCTGAACTGCGCATAACTGATGCCCAGCACATCCATCTCGACCCCCGCCGTGACCAGCGCCACGTTCGGCCGCAGATGCTCAGGCACCCCAGGCGTGGTGTGCAACGCAATCGACAACCAGACCTGCTCGATGTCGCCCTCGGACAACCCGAACGGCGTCATGAACGCCCGCGCCGCGTTAGCCGAATCCACTTCAAAACGCAGATCGGCACTGCGATGCTGCTCCACCAGACCCAAGTCATGAAACATCGCGCCGACGTAGAGTTGTTCGGCATCGTAGGCCAGCCCCTTGCGCTCGCCGGTCAGCGCCCCCCACAAAAAGACCCGGCGCGAGTGATTGAACAGCAGGTCATCCTCCTGCTCGCGGATGTACTCGGTGGTGGCGCGGGCGAGCGCGCTGTCGGGGATCTTGATACCGGCGATTGATTGAGTCATCAGGGTGTCTCTCCAGCGGCCGCACCGGTGTGGCGCGTTGAAGAGAAGTCTGAGCGACGCGGCATATTGGCTCAATCAGCACGCGGTCTCGTTCTCTGCCAAACGTGCATCGTTTACTGCCAGCTCACCTGCGGTTTACCAGATTGCTGCGGACCGCCCGCACCACCTCGGATAAACTCTGCGCCGTTCACCCTGCTCGGATTCATCGAGCGCGCCGCCAGAGCCCGCCGATCAAAGCATTCCTGCACCTCAATCCTGATGAATCGAAAACAAGGAGCCCCTGTGTACAAGGGCGTTGCGTTATCGGTCATGGCCTCCTGCCTGTTCGCGGTCATGTACTACTACACCTCATTGCTCACCCCTTTGAGCGGTGAAGAAATCTTTGGTTGGCGCATGCTGCTGACCCTGCCCTGCGTGACGCTCTTCATGCTCTCCAGCGGAGACTGGAAACTCACCCGCGCCCTCGCCGTCCGGGTGCGCCAGACGCCGGCGCTGCTGGCCGGCATGGCGCTGTCGGCGACGCTGATGGGCGCGCAGTTGTGGCTGTTCATGTGGGCCCCGCTGCACGGCCGCAGTCTTGAGGTATCGCTGGGTTATTTTCTGCTGCCGCTGACCATGATCCTCACCGGGCGCGTGGTGTACGGGGAGCACCTGTCGCACCTGCAGAAAATCGCCGCCTGTTGCGCGCTGGTCGGTGTCGGCAACGAACTGCTGCGCCTGGGCAGCTTTTCCTGGGAAACGCTGCTGGTGTGCCTGGGCTATCCGCTGTACTTCGTGCTGCGGCGCAAGCTCAAGACCGACAACCTTGGCGGTCTGTGGTGGGACATGCTGCTGATTCTGCCCGTTGCCGTGCTGTTCATCTGTCAGGGCAACCCGTCGGTGGTCCAGCAATTCCCACGCTTATACGGGCTGATTCCGGTACTGGGAGCGATCAGTGCGTTGGCGTTGGTCAGCTACATTCGCGCCAGCCGGCTGCTGGCGTTCAGCGTGTTCGGTTTGCTGAGCTACGTGGAGCCGGTGCTGCTGGTGGGCGTCGCGCTCTTGCTGGGCGAATCCATCGGCCGCGATGAATGGATGACCTACCTGCCCATCTGGCTGGCGGTCATGGTGCTGGTGGGTGAAGGCGCCAAACA
>NZ_DASVUM010000137.1:0-18682 GCF_036387035.1 Pseudomonas sp.
TCCAGCAGCACCACCAGCACCAGCACACCCCACCGGCTGCAGACGTGGTTAAGAATTTCTCGCGACGGGCAGTCACGGGCCAGCACCTCACCGGTACGGATTCGCTCCAGCAATGAGACGCTGCCTACAGTGGGGGAAGTAATATCGTTCATCACACTTACCTTTTCGTACGTACTTACGAAAGGTTAGCACGCTGACTATGCTGATCGCTCACTCAACCTCGTTCGGAAATCATCATGATCGTTATCACCGGTGCATCAGGCCAGCTGGGCCGCCTCGTTATCGCTCACTTGCTCGAAACCGTGCCAGCCTCGCAGATCATCGCTGCCGCCCGTGACCCGAAAAAACTGGCCGACCTCGCCGCAAAAGGTGTGCAAGTCCGCCAAGCCGATTACGCACAGCCGGCCACGCTTGAGCGCGCGTTCGAGGGCGCTGAAAAAGTCCTCCTGATCTCGTCCAGTGAGGTGGGCCAGCGTGTTGCGCAGCACCAGGCGGTGATCGACGCGGCCAAACACGCCGGGGTGAAGCTGCTGGGCTACACCAGCGTGCTCCACGCCGACACGTCAGCGCTGGGCCTGGCCGAAGAACACAGACAAACCGAGGCGGCACTGGCCGGCGCCGGCGTGCCGACCGTGGTGCTGCGCAACGGCTGGTACCACGAAAACTACACGGCCGGCGTCGCGCACGCGGTGGCGAACGGCGCGCATTTTGGCAGCGCGCGCGACGGCCGGATCAGTTCGGCGGCGCGGGACGACTACGCAGCCGCCGCGGCAGTTGTGCTGACGTCGAGCTAGAATCAGGCCGGCAAGGTGTACGAGTTGGCCGGCGATGCGTCTTACACGTTGAGCGATTTCGCCGCCGAGATCGCGCGTCAGGCCGGTAAACCCGTTGTCTACACCGACCTCTCGGAAGCGGATTACAAAGCCGCACTGTTGCAGGCCGGGCTCCCGGCGTTCGTGGCCGAGTTGCTCGCCAACTCGGATGCCGCTGCCGCCAAAGGTGCGCTGTTTGACGACGGTCGACAGTTGAGCCGATTGTTGGGTCGGCCGACCGCGCCACTGTCCGCGAGCATCGCTCAAGCACTTTCCGAGTAGGCCCTGCCGTCGCTGTAAACAGATGGCGTACCGGTGGCACAAAGGTGCCGGCAGTGAATGAATTGCGCCGCTTACGGTCGGAACTAGTGACAGCGCATTACGCGCTGGCCAAGGAGTTTCGAATGAACAGCAAATCGCTCATTGCCGGTCTGGCGATCCTGGGTTGCGTGTCTGTTGCGAGTTTCACGGTGCAGGCTGCGGTCACAACCGAGCCGACCATTCAGCCTTCCAGCGACAACATGCGCGAGCTCGAAGTAGGCAGCCGCTCGCCCCAGGAGTTTCAGCGTCCGGCCGCAGCGATCAAGGACTGGAAAACCAAGGGCCTGGAAGAGCCGGCCAAAATGAGCCAGTGGGTGCGGATCCACGACAAGTACGTCGAAGTTCAGACCACCAATGGCCAGATCACCAAGATCGTCCCGATCGAGAAATAAGCTGTGGCATCGAACGGACGCGCCCGGTCAGTGAGGCGCGGGCCACGTCAAAGAACCCTATAAGAACGACCAAAGGATTTCCCATGAACATGAAAACCCTGATGGCCTGTGCTGCTGTGGTGACCTGTCTGAGCGGGACCAGCTTCGCAGCGATGGCGCAAACCCCTGCAGCCAAAAGCGTGCAGGCGGAACACACAAATGAGCAATACAAGGTCGGCGACACCACCCATGACTTGTATAAAGATGAACGCGTCGGCATCAAAGACTGGCAAGGCAAAGGGCTGCACGCGCCAAAGGAAGGCACCCAATGGGTGCAGATCAGTGACAAGTACGCGCTGATCAACATGGAGGACGGAAAGATCCTCGACATCGCGCCGGGCAAACTCAAGCCGCTGAAAAAATGATCACCAAGGTGCCCGGCGGCCTGTCGGGCACTGCTTCTCGCACACTGTTCCCCCGCCAGCCTGGATGTCTGCCCGAAGTCGGTTACCACTGACGAGAAAGGTTGCACCCTAACGATTGCCCCCTCTACTCTGCGTCTCTCGTTTGTTGCGCCTCAGGCCCGGGTCCGATGTCTTCTGTCTTGAATGTTTTGTTGCCCATCTTCGCCCTCATTCTGGTGGGCTACTTGTGTCGCCGCACCAACCGCTTGGGCCCGACGGCGGCCTCGGAAATCAACCGAATGGTGGTCTGGCTGTGCTTGCCGGCGCTGCTGTTCACCGCCACCGCCCACGCCACGTGGGAACAGATCTGGCACCCGGGCTTTGTGCTGACCTTCACCCTGTCGACCATGGCGATGTTCGTCATTACCCTGCTGCTGCGGCGCAAAAAGGCTGGGCATTTTGCCGATGCCAGCATCGATGCCCTCAGCGCCTCGTACGCCAACACCGGTTACATCGGCATTCCGTTGTGCGTCATGGTGCTGGGCGAGCAAGGCCTTGAGCCCGCGCTGATCGCTTCATTGCTGGTGGTGTGCGTGGTGTTCGGCATCGCCCTGGTGTGCATCGAGATCGGGCTGCAAAGCGAGGCCCGGGTCCACCGCATTGTCCTCAAGGTGGTGCTGGCGCTGGCGAAGAACCCCTTGGTGGTCTCACCGATCCTCGGCGCCTTGTGGGCATCCACCGGCGTCGCATTGCCGGGCGCACTGGATAAATTCCTCAGCCTGCTGGGTGCCGCGACGACGCCCTGCGCGCTGATCTCGCTGGGCCTGTTTCTGGCGCAAAAACAGCAAGGCCCGCGTGAGGGCACGACGCTGCTGGTACTGATCAAGCTGATTGCCCACCCGCTGCTGACGTGGTTCCTGGCATTTCGCGTGTTCCACCTCCCGCCGCTGTGGGCCAACTCCGCCCTGCTGCTGAGCGCCCTGCCCACCGGAACCGGGCCGTTCATGCTGGCCGAGTACTACAAGCGCGAGGCGTCGGTGGTGTCGAGCACCATCCTGATCTCGACACTGGGATCGCTGGTGACGCTGTCACTGTGCATTTATTACATCAACGGTTAATGCCGGACATCAGGTGGGCGCGTCGCCATGAACAAGCTGGAATTGCTGAAGACCTTTGTCAGGGTCGCGGAGCTTTCGAGTTTCACCCACGCGAGCGACGCGTTGGGCCTGCCGCGCTCGACGGTATCGGAACAGGTGCGCAGCCTGGAGGAGCTGCTCGGCGCGCGTTTGCTGCTGCGCACCACACGCAAGGTGCAAGTCACGCCCGACGGTCAGGCGCTGTACGAACGCAGCAAGGATCTGCTCGGCCAGATGGACGAGCTTGAAGGCCTGTTCCGCGAGGACAGCTCGACGCTCACCGGGCGGCTGCGGGTGGACATGCCCGCCGCCATCGCCCGGCGGCTGGTGATGCCACGGCTGGGCGAATTCCTTGAGCGGCATCCGCTGATCGAGCTGGAAATCAGCAGCACGGACCGGCGCGTCGATCTGGTCCGTGAGGGCTTTGATTGCGTGTTGCGCATTGGCGCGTTGCCGGACACGCCGCTGGTCGCGCGTAACGTCGGCCTGTTTCGCATGATCAACTGCGTGAGCCAGAGCTACGCCGAGCGCTTCGGCATTCCGCGGAACCTGGAAGAGCTGCAGCAGCACCGGCTGGTGAACTATGCGCCAGCATTTGGCGCCGCCGAGTCACTGTTCGAGTATTGCCGCGAGGGCAAGGATTTCCATGTGTCGATGCCCTGCAGTGTGACGGTCAACAACATCGAAGCCTATGAGGCGGCTTGTGTCGGCGGGCTCGGGATCATCCAGATTCCGCGCCTGGCCGACACCTACCAGCAGCAGCGCGGCGCCTTGATCGAAATCCTCCCGGAGTACCGGCCGACGGCGATGCCGGTGTCACTGCTCTACGCCCATCGCCGACATCTGCCACAACGGTGCCGGGTGTTCATGGACTGGCTTGAGGGGCTGCTCGGGGAATATGGGGTGGAGCCGAAGGGCTCGCGGGACCGGCGTTAGTCAATAAGGGTCACTGACCGCGTGCATTTAGTGAGACTGGCTTTAGCCGGGAAGGCGTCGGGTGTCAGGCTGCACATTTTAGGGTGTTTGGACTGGCCTCTTCCCGGCTGAAGCCGGTCCCACTGACTGACCGCGTGCATTTAGTGGGACTGGCTTTAGCCGGGAAGACGTCGTGTGCCACGCTGCACTTTTTGGGTGTTTGGGCTGGCCTCTTCCCGGCTGAAGCCGGTCCTACTGGGGATCGCGTGCATTTAGTGGGACTGGCTTGCATTTAGTGGGACTGGCTTTAGCCGGGAAGGCGTCGGGTGTCAGGGTGCACATTTTTGGGCGCTTGGACTGGCCCCTTCCCGGCTGAAGCCGGTCCTACAGACACGCCGCGGTCACTTAGTGGGACCGGCTTCAGCCGGGAAGGCGTTGGGTGTGATGCTGCACATTTGTGGATATTTGGACTGGCCTCTTCCCGGCTGAAGCCGGTCCCACTGGGGATCGCGTGCATCCAGTGGGACCAGGGCGCATCGCAAACGTGGCATTACTTCAACGCTGTCACCACCGCATCGAAGAAGGCCATGGGGTCGATGGGTTCTTTGTCGACGGGTTTGGGCTGCGCGCCGAAGGTGACGATCACGACGTTGTTGGCCGGGTTGATGTAGATGTTCTGGCCCTGGATGCCCACCGCCGCATAAGCGCCGTCCTTCACCGAAGGCGCGGTCCAGGCGGTCCACCACATGTAGCCGTAATCCAGTTTCTTGCCGCCCTTGAGGGTGGTCGGCAGCGTCGCTTCCCTGACCCAGCCGTCAGGCAGGATCGACGTACCGTTGAGCTTGCCGTCGTTCATGAAAAACAGCCCGAAGCGCCCGTAATCGCGCAAGGTCGCGCTGATCCCGCTGCCGCCGATCTCCACGCCGTCAGGTGAGTCCAGCCACCAGGTCGCGTCGCTTTCCATGCCAAACGGCTGCCAGATCTTTTTCGACAGATACTCGGCCAGCGGCATCTTCACCGCGCCCCGCACAATCTCGCCCAAGACCTGGGTTTCGCCCGTGCTGTAATTATTGACCGAGCCGGGCTCCGCCGCGCGCGGCAGGGACGCCATCAGCGCCATGGCCGAGTGCGGCTGCTGGGAAATCTGCGCCTTGAGCAATGCTCGCCGGTCCGAGGCGGGGTCGGTGTAGGTCTCGTTCCATTTAACGCCCGACGACATCATCAGCACATTGCGCACGGTCACCCCTTCGTAAGCGCTGCCCTTCAGCGCCGGGACGTAATCCACGACCTGCGCGTCGAGGCCGGTGATCAGCCCGTCCTTGATGGCCGCAGCGGTCAGCGTCGAGGTAATGGATTTCGCCATCGACATGGACATCCAGCGGGTTTTATCGGTATTGCCGCGCTGGTAGGTCTCGAAAACGATCTTGCCGTCCTTGATCACCAGCATCGCGGTGATGCTGTCCAGGGCCACGAAGTCATACAGGTCGTACTTTTTTCCGTCGATGGTGTAGCGCACGTTCGGCAATTGGCGGTCCGACTTCGGCAGCGCATAAGGGTGATCGCCCGCCTTGATGGTGTGCGTGGGAAACAGGCGGCCGATGTTGCGGTAGGTGCTCACCGCAAGGTCCGGGAGCATGGTGCCGTTGTAGATCTGTTCAACGGTGCCGATGGGTTCCCGGGCGTGGGGGTAATCATCCGCCGAGGCGATGGGGACGAGGCCCGCAGCCAGCAGGCCGAGGGACAGCACCAAAGGCCGGTTGAAGACGGCGGGACGGGCGAAGACGAGTGAGTGCATGACGTATCCTTTTTTGTCGGCGTTCATGAACGTTGGCCACCTTCCACTGAGCTCCCGACTGCAGCCGGCCCCACTGAAGCTGAGCTCGGGATGGGAAGTTCGCCCGCTTGAACGATAGTCCAGTGGTCGGCGTTGCACCCGGGGGATCCGTTCAGTCGTTCCATACGCTGACGTCTGCAATCGTGTACCTGAACAATCGCAGGCAAAAAAAACCACCGCGCGAAGGCAGTGGTTTTTTCAAAGCGTGCAGGACGCGTCGAATCAGACCTTGACGATCCAGCCCGCCGGGCCTTCGATGTCGCCGGACTGAATGCCGGTCAGCTCTTTGTACAAGCGCTGGGTGACGGGCCCGACGTCGGTTTCGCTGTGGAACACATGCAGCTTGTCTTTGTAGCTGATGCCACCGATTGGCGTGATCACCGCGGCGGTGCCGCACGCGCCGGCTTCCTTGAACAGGTCGAGCTTGTCGATGAACACCTCGCCTTCGATGACCTTCAGGCCCAGACGGCTCTGTGCCAGCTCAATCAACGACTGACGGGTGATGCCCGGCAGCACGGAAGGTGATTTCGGCGTGATGAACTGGTCGTCGTGGGTGATCCCGAAAAAGTTGGCCGAGCCGACTTCTTCGATCTTGGTGTGAGTCAACGGGTCGAGGTAGATGGCGTCGGCAAAGTTGGCCTTCTTGGCCTCCGCGCCCGGCATCATGCTGGCGGCGTAGTTGCCGCCAACTTTCGCCGCACCGGTGCCCTGGGGCGCGGCACGGTCATAGCTTGAGATCACGAAATTGTGCGGCTTCATGCCGCCCTTGAAGTAAGGGCCGACCGGAATGCAAAACACCGAGAAAATAAACTCGGGGGCAGCGCGCACGCCGATGTTGTCGCCCACGCCGATGACGAACGGGCGCAGATACAAAGCGCCGCCGGTGCCGTATGGCGGAATGAAACGCTCGTTGGCGCGAACCACTTGCTTGCACGCTTCGATGAACTGTTCGGTGGGCACGTGCGGCATCAGCAGCCGGCTGCAACTGCGCTGCATGCGCGCGGCGTTCTGGTCGGGGCGGAACAGGTTGATCGAACCGTCTTTGGCCCGATAAGCCTTGAGGCCTTCGAAGCATTGCTGACCGTAATGCAGCGCGGTCGAGCCTTCGCTGATGTGCAGCACGTTGTCTTCGGTCAGGGTGCCTTGGTCCCACTCGCCATCGCGCCAGTGAGCCAGGTAGCGTTTGTCGGTCTTGATGTAGTCGAAGCCGAGCTTGTCCCAGTTGATGCTGTCGTTACCCATGACACCCTCTATGTCCAGGCCAGCGCGGCCGGCGGTTCCGGCGTCTGGCGTTTCATCGATAAGGCCCGGTACAGGACGCGACCTGTTCCGGTGTTTCGCCATATTACTGATTTTTCCTCCTGCAAACCGCCTCCTCGGCACATGAGCTGAAAAAGATCCGCTGCCGCCGGGCCTGAGCGTCGTCGTTTGTGCCGTCCGTAGCAAAAGCGCAGCATCAGGTGTGCAGATTCGCCAATGTTGCCTATGGTGTGTAAATCATCTGAAACAGGAGCAGTGCCCATGGGTATCGATCAGTTGTTCGCCGATTTGAGTAGCCTTCCCAGTATCCCCAAGGTGGCACAGGACCTGATCAAACAGTTCGACAACCCGTCGTCGGACCTTGGCAGCATCGCCAGCAACATCGAAAAGGACCCGGTGATCGCGGCAAAAATTCTGCGCCTGGCCAACTCCGCGCGGTTTCGCGGCGCGCGGGAGTCGTCCAGCATCGAAGACGCGGCCATGCGTCTGGGCTTCAACACCCTGCGCACGCTGGTGCTGGCTTCGGCGGTGACCGGTGCGTTCAAGGCAAGCCCCAGTTTTGACCTCAAGGGCTTTTGGCTGAAGAGCTTTCAGGTTGCGGGGATCTGCCGCTTGCTGGCGAAACAGTCCGGCGCCGATGCGGAGATCGCTTTCACCTGCGGGGTCATGCACGACATCGGCGAGTTGCTGATCCAGACCGGCGCACCCGCCGTTGCCGAGCGCATCAACAGCGTGACCAAGACCGGGACCACCGGGCGCGCGGCGATTGAAACGCTGCAGCTGGGTTTCGGGTATCCGGAAGTGGGTGCGGAACTGGCCCGCCGCTGGGGATTGCCGGCGGTCATCCAGAACGCCATCGCGTATCAGGCGCGGCCCATGCAGGCGCCGGGGGACGCGACTCAGCCGCGCATCGTTGCGCAGGCGTTGACCATCTCCGCCGCCCTGGAGCATCACGGCGGCGCGACCCCGCGGGCCCAGCAGGAGGTCGATGGCCCGTTGCTGGAGGGCGTCGATCTGAATGCCGTGTTCGCGGCGCTGCCTAAGGTGCTTGAAGATGACAAGGCGTTTGCCGAGTTGTTGAGTTAGGTAGAGCCATCATGGTCTGGAACTGATAGCGCCCAAACCGGCCCCTTCCCGGCTGAAGCCGGTCCCACAATATTGATCGCACTCATCCCGTGGGAGCGGATTCAGCGGTGTAGGCGTCAAGTGTCACGCTTGCAAAATCAGGGTGTTCACATGGGCCCCTTCCCGGCTGAAGCCGGGCCAACTAGTATCGGTGCACAGCCGCAAATGAGGACCTGTGCATGCCTGATGTTCCAGACACCCACGTCGACACCCTGCTGCAGTGGATGCAGGACCGCTCCTTCGTCGTGCTGACCGGCGCCGGGATCAGCACGTCTTCCGGCATCCCGGACTACCGCGACAGCGAAGGGGTGCGCCGGGGTCGGCAGCCGATGATGTTTCAGGAATTCCTCAACGCCCCTGAAGCCCGGCGTCGCTACTGGGCCCGGGCCATGCTCGGCTGGCCACGTGTTCGCGCCGCGCAACCCAATGCAGCCCACGAAGCGATTGCCCGCTTGCAGCAACACGACCTCATCAGCGGCGTCATCACCCAGAACGTCGATACCTTGCACGATCAGGCGGGCAGCCACGACGTGGTGGAACTGCACGGCAGTCTGCATTGGGTGCTGTGCCTGGACTGCCGCGAACGCACCGAACGGGACGTCATTCAGCTGACCCTGGTCGAGCAAAACCCTTACCTGGCGGGCGTCGATGCGGTCCAGGCCCCCGATGGCGATACCCTGCTCGACCCGGCCTTCGAAGAGCGCTTCCAAGTGCCGCACTGCCCCCATTGCGGCGGCGAGCGAATGAAGCCCGACGTGGTGTTTTTCGGCGAGAACGTGGCGCCACCCACTGCGGCCAAGGCCATGCAGCGCATCGAAGAAGCCCAAGGCCTGCTGGTTGTGGGATCGTCGCTGATGGCCTTCTCGGCGTTTCGCCTGTGCCGCGCCATTGCCGATGAAGGCAAACCGCTGATCGCCATCAACCTGGGCAAAACACGGGCGGATGAGCTGCTGGACCTGAAGATCGAAGCGTCGTGCGAGGTGCTGTTGCCCGCGTTGGCGCAACGGCTGCTGGTGGGTTAACGGGCGGCACGACATGCGGGAGTGAGCTTGCTCAAGAAGAAGGCATCTCAGTCGCTGAAGATTCAGCAGATGGCCCACCCTCTTCGCGAGCAAGCTCGCTCCCACGTCGCTCGTTCCGTCATCGGGTTACACGAATCCCCGGCAACGCCGCCAATGCTCGGTCCCACGCCTGCCGGGTTCTGACCCACGCCACCTCCTGCCAGTCCGGGTCCGCCGGGTAGAACTGTTCCAGCAGCCCTTCCTTGATCCGCCGGCCCGTCTCATCGAGCGGATCGCCGTGCTGGTGCAACCAGTGATCATCACGCAAGTGCCCATGGATCACCGCGCCCGGGTACGTGCCGCACTCAATCACAAACGGCATAAGGTGCACGCCCGGCAGCGCGTCGAGGAGCATCTGCGAGGTATAGCCGGTCGAGGTCGCCGATACGCCGGTTTCGCTGACGCGGTTGGCGCCGGTGATCAGGGTAAACAGCCATGGCCCGAACAGTGCCTTGGCGTCCTCCAGCGCGGGGTAAGCCGCCTCGACGATGCTCATCAGCATCGGATGCCCATAATCCCCAGCGCCCGTGTGCAGGTCGAAACAGGTCACCACCTCGGCATCCTGCAAGTAGCGCCCGACGATGCTGCGCAGGGTACGGTTGGACCAGCTCGGCTCGTTGCCGCCAAAGAACAGGCCATCGGGGAATGCGTACTGCCCCGCCTCCACCACCGCCATCACCCCTGACCAGCCCTTGGCGTCAATCGCCGCCTGAAACAGCGCATCGGCTCGATCGCGCCGGGGTCCGCGTAATTGATCGCAGGCATAAATGCCGTGGACGTCCGCATAGGCGCGGTTGTCCGGCAATGGGCGGCTGAAGTCCAGGTAATTGCGGTTCTGATCGAGGTTGTCTTCATTGACCCGGCGCATCCACGCCGTGCCCCAGGGGTTAATCAAGTGAATCATCAGGATCGCGACGCCCTCAGGCAGCGCACGCGGATCGAGCCCCTCGAGCCAGCGGCTCTGGCAATCCGAGCCGTAATAGCCCTCCACGCCATGGGTGCCGCTCAATGCCACCAAAACCCGCCGCGCATCCGGGTCGCCCAGCCAGGCAACGTCGGTGGCGAGGGTCTCGCCAAAAGGCCCCTGCAATGGATGACGGTACTCGCTCAACCGCGCGCCAGCGGCCGTCGCTGCCGCAATAAAGCGCTCACGAAGCTGGCGATAACCCGGACGAGTCGGAAAAAAATGGCTCATTGATGTGCTCCTTGGGCGATACGACGGCGCGGGTAAGGCCCCTGAAATCAGGCCAAACGCTGCGCAAGAGGGACACTGCGTCAGAAATGTTACAACTGGACACGTTTTGGCACACTTCTTTCTAGTGTGTTTCCAGTGGAACGTTAGTACCACGTAAAGCCCCGGCTGGCCGCGAGTGTACGCTGCCAAACGGTGCGCAACCCGCCACCGTATGCGGCTACCGGACGTCACCCCGTCCGAAACAGTGCAGGACGCCGATCACAAGTCTGGCGTCCATCGATAAGGAATTCGATTCGTGCCAGACCTTTGCCCTTCAGCCCCGATCCGCCTGCACCACGCCCTGTCTTCCTGGGTAGCCCCGACGCCTCTGCGGCGAAACGCCGTCAATGAACTCGCCATCCGCCGCATCTCGCTTCAGCGCTCCGGCTGAATGGCGGAGCTGCGTCGCCGCAGCGCCCGACATTTGTTTTGATTCAAAGGCGTCACCCTTAGTGCGATTGATCGCCGTTTCTTATTATTCGTGCCCGGCTTTTTTGCGCCTGCTTGATTGACTGTTTGAACGATACCGGACGGTGCGCCCGTTATTAAGGCTTATGTACTAAAGGCCATCACCACTGGTGCGCGAAGTGCGCGCTCGTATTTAACGAACATTCATCAGCTGACTGACAAGTCACACTTTCAGGACGGACCTCATATGATCACGTAACGACTCACGCACCAACTTGCACCGCTTAATCATCTTTGGTGCATGTATCACTTAGTAGATTGAAACAGGCCACTGCGCAATGTCGCCGCCAGCCTGACGGGACAAGCTCGCCCTCCGTTTAAGTCGAAAATCGCGCTTTTATAGAGGTGCGAAAAGCTGGTCCTGGCAAATTCGTTAAAAAGTTACAAAAACGCGACATTGATACGATGTATGCCAGAAACGCCGGTTTAGAGCCCTGCACTGGCATAGCGGTTGCAATAGCACCCGTGATGATCGGAAGTCAGTCAAGCCAAAAGACGAACTTCTCCTTATTTAACACGCATCAGGAAACTGCCATGTCGTCTCCTTAGCCCGCGCGGCAACAGCACTCACAAGAGTGGCTCTTCATTGACCGCTCACCCAGGCCTCGTGCCCCCGACAGCACGGACGTCAACTTCAGACAGGGTTTACTTGTTTGAATGGACCCTTATTGCCCTTCAACGACCCGAGGGAGCTTTAATGAATGACGCGGTAAAAACGAAAGCCATACCTGACCCGGCGCCGGACGAACTGTCCATGGCCTGGCCGCGTATTCCTTTCAAGGAAAACACATCGCGCCCAGGTGAACTAAGCAGGACGCACGTGTTGATATTGATTGCCGCCTCGGTCCTTATACATGGCGCTGTCTGGTGGTATATGCAGACCGCCAAAGCCGACGTCCCGGAAGTTGCGCCGCAAGTGCCCGAGATGACGGTGGAGTTGACCAGCGCGACACCGCCCACGCCCGAACCACCACCACCGCCGCCGCCAGCGGAGCCACCGCCGCCTCCACCGCCGCCTCCTGAACCGGAGCAGCCGGTCGAAGACCCCGACGCGGTCAAGCCACCGCCAACACCCATGGAAAAACCCGTCGAAAAACCGGTGGAAAAACCGAAGGTCGAGAAGCCCAAACCGGTGAAGAAACCTGAGCCGGTGAAGAAGCCAACGCCGCCTGCACCGGCTGCACCCGCTGCGCCGAGTCCGCCTGCGCCTGCTGCGCCCTCGCCTTCGCCCGCGCCGCCAGCGCCGGCTGCGGCACCGGTCAAGGAATCGGCGGCGATTTCCGGGCTCGCCAGTCTGGGCAACCCGCCACCGGAATACCCCGGCGCGGCGTTGCGCAAGGGCATGGAAGGCCGGGTGATCCTGCGCATCAAGGTGTTGCCGAACGGCCGCGCGGGCAGCGTCGAGGTGACCAAGTCCAGCGGCAAACAGGTGCTGGACGACGCCGCGGTGGAAACGGTGCGCAACTGGAAGTTCATTCCGGCCAAGCGCGGCGACACCCCGATCGAAGGCTTCGCGACCCAAACCATCGACTTCAAGCTGCCCGAATGAACCCGGTCAGCCCATCAACAACAACTCTTTTATAGCGGGTGAGGTGAACCATGAACGAATCGATCTCTTCGATGATTGTCCCCGGCGTGCTTTGGGCGCTGGTGGTGTTTTCGGTGCTGAGCTGGGGACTGTTGCTGATCAAATCGGCGCAATACCTGCGCCTCAAAAACCAGAACAAACAGTTCACCAAGGCGTTCTGGGCAGCGCCCGATCTGCTCACCGCCGCCGAGCACGCCACCCAATACCCGGGCTCTCTGGCGCGCATCGCCAACAGCGGTTTCGAAGCCATGGCGGTCGACGAGACGCCGCGCAACACGCAGCAACTGGCGCACACCATCAACCGCTCCGACCGGCTGGAGCGCAACCTGCGTCAGCAGATTCAGAAAGAACGCCGCGCGCTGGAAGCCGGTCAGGCCATCCTCGCCAGTATCGGCAGCACCGCGCCGTTCATCGGCCTGTTCGGCACGGTCTGGGGGATCATGGAAGCGTTGCAGAGCATCGGCGCCAGCGGCTCGGCGAGTCTGGAAACCGTTGCCGGCCCCATCGGTCACGCGCTGATTGCCACCGGTGTCGGCATTGCCGTCGCGGTGCCGGCGGTGTTGATCTACAACTTCTTCCTGCGCCGCCTCAAGCTCGCCGTCGCCGACATGGATGATTTCGCCCACGACTTCGACGCCCTCGCCCAGCGCAGCGCCTTCGCCATCAACCGTCAGGCTATCGCCAGCAAACACAGCCAGGCTGTGCGGGAGGCGAGCTGATGTCTTTCTCCACCCAAGACAGCGATGAAGTGCTCAGCGAAATGAACGTCACGCCGCTGGTGGACGTGATGCTCGTGCTGCTGGTGGTGTTCATCGTCACCGCGCCGCTGATGACCAACGCGATCAAGGTCAATCTGCCGAAAACCGACGCCGTCGCCCCTGCCGACAAAAAAGACCCGGTGGTGGTCAGCGTCGATCAGGACGGCAAGTTTTACCTGGCGAAATCCGAAGTCGCGCCGGAGTCTCTGGAACTAAGCCTTAAAGACGTCAAGGCCAAGGATCCGGAGGTCCGTGTGCAGCTGCAGGCCGACACCAACGTCAACTACGGCCAGGTGGCCAAGGCGATGGCGTCGATCGAGCGCTCGGGCATTACAAAAATCTCGGTGATGACTTCCAAATGAATTGCACATGACCTGCGCCTGACCAGCAGCTGATCAGAGCGCCGCACCCGCTGCGGCGCTGCACACCCTACTCCCGATTCACCGCCGTCCGGGCGTTTTGCCCCGGAGGGGAGCGGCTTGCTTGAAATAAGGAAATTCCCGACCGCCATCACCGCGTCGGAGCAACGAGGGCTCACAAGGCCATTTCAATAACATCTGGAATAAGTCGGAAACTACCATGCTGATGAGCTTTCCTGGTTTTACCCTCAAGCCTCTTGTTGTTGCGGTACAACGCCACCCGCGTGCGCTGATTTGCGCACTGGCGGTGGGCATGAGTCCGGCGTATGGCGCCGACAGCACGTACAGCACCACCGATGCCGCGACAGGCAGCGAGGCCGCCGTGCCCGCCGCCGCGGTGACGGCCGCGCCCGCCACCACGCAGCTCAAACGTGTCGAAGTGACCGGTTCGGCCGTGCGCCGCGCCGATGCGGAAACCGCCGTGCCGGTGACCATCCTGCGCGCCGACGAGCTGAAGAAACAGGGCGTGACCACTACCGAGCAGATGGTGCAACGCATCACCGGCAGCCAGTCGATGATGAACAGCGCAGGCTCGGTCGGCGCGTCCACCGGCGGCGCGTCCTATGCCGACATGCGCGGCATCGGTGCCAACAAGACGCTGATCCTGCTCAACGGCCGTCGCCTGGCCAACAACGCCTTGTCCGGCGTCGGCACGCCCAACGGCAGCGCCATCGACCTGAACATGATTCCGTTCGCCGCCATCGACCGCATCGAAGTGCTGCGCGACGGTGCCTCGGCGCTGTACGGCACCGATGCCATCGGCGGCGTGATCAACTTCATCACCAAGAAGTCCCTGACCGACGGCACCCTGAGCCTCGGCGGCGATACTCCGACCGCAAGCGGTGGCGGCGCCAGCAAAGACGTCAGCGCCAGCTGGGGGTTCGGCGATCTGGACGAAGACCGCTTCAACGTCATGGGCGTGTTCAACTACAACAAGCAGCAGAACCTCGACGCCAACGACCGCTCCTTCGACAAGGATTACGTGCCGGGCCGCGGCCTCAATCAGACCTCCGGCACCGCTTACCCGGCCAACTACTACCAGGGCAACAACAGCGCCAACCCGCTCGCACCGAACTGCAACGGCGCAAGCCTGGTCAGCGTGAACGGGCTGTGCCGGTTCAGCACCCGCGAGTACATCGACCTGGTGCCGCAGACCGAGAAGACCTCGTTCTTCGGTCGCGCCACCGGCAAGCTGGCCGAAGACCACAACGTCAGCCTCGAATACTTCTTTGCGCGCAACAACAACGCCACCAGCATCGGCCCGGCGCCATTGACCGGCCTGAGCATCGACCCGTCTTCGCCGTACTACCCCGGCAACGGCATCACCCCTGGCCCGACCAACTTCGCCCTCGACCCGACCCAGCCGGTGGACACTGCCTGGCGTGAGACCGCCGCCGGCCCGCGCGGCAGCAAGGACCAAAACACCAACCAGCGCCTGTTGCTGACGTTTGACGGCACCGTTGGCGGCTGGGATTACAACTTGGGCGCCAACTACAACCAGAGCAAGGTTGTTTCCAGCGTGACCTCAGGCTACGCCAGCGATCGCGCGCTCACGGCAGGCCTGGCCAGCGGGCTGCTCAACCCGTTCGGTGCGCAATCGGCCGCCGGACAGCAGTACATCGACGATGCCGCCTACCACGGCGAATACTCCACCGCCGTCGGCCGCGTGTACGGCGTGGATGGCCGGATCAGTCGCGAAATCGGCAACTGGTTCGGTGCCGGTGAATCCGGCCTGGCGTTGGGCGGCGAATACCGCAAGGAAAAGCTCCATCAGAACTACGAGGACTTCGTTGACGACATCGACAGCCTGGGCCTGGACTCGGCCGGCTCGGTGTCCGGCGATCGCAGCGTCAAGGCCGAATACGCCGAGCTGAACGTTCCCGTCATCGACAGCCTGGAACTGACCGCGGCCGTGCGCCACGACAAGTACAGCGACTTCGGCAGCACCACCAACCCGAAGTACTCGTTCCGTTTCCAGCCGTTCAAGGAGCTGGTGATGCGCGGCGCGTACAGCGAAGGCTTCCGTGCGCCGTCGCTGTATGAGCTGTATGCCCCGCAGAGCCTGGCCTACAGCCAGGGTTACTACGATGACCCGACGCTGTGCGCCGGTGGCACCGTGCAGCCGGGCGGCCAGGCCGGACGCGATTGTAACCAGCAGTTCCTCAACCGCAGCGGCGGCAATGCCAACCTGTCCCCGGAGAAAGCCCGCAACGTCACCCTGGGCTTCGTTTATCAGCCGATGAACAACCTCTCCATGGGCCTGGATTTCTGGTGGATTCACATCTCCAACCAGATCCAGTCGTTCCCGGAATCCACCGTGTTCGATCAGTCGGACCTGTACGGCGACCGCATCATCCGCAACGCCGACGGCTCCATCGCCAACATCGTCACCGGCAACTCCAACCTGGGCATCGTCAAAACCAGCGGTGTCGACGTGACGCTGGACTACCGCTTCCCGAACACGCCGTATGGCCAGTTCGGCCTCGGGCTGACCGGCACGTACGTCAATCGCTACGACTTCCAGAACATCATCGACGGCCCGTACACCGACAAGGTCGGCGACTTCCAGGGTGATGGCGTGATTGCGCGCTGGAAACACGTATTGATCGGCAGCTGGACCCTGGGCGACAGCCGTGCCTCGCTGACCAACCGGTTCACCAGCGGCTACAACGATTACGACCGCACCACCAACGGCACCGTACCGTCGTACTCGCTGTGGGACCTGTCGGTGGGCCATACCTTCGAGAAGGTGCTGGACCTCGATGCCGGCGTGCGCAACCTGTTCGACCGCGACCCGCCGTTCACCAACCAGGCCTACAACTTCCAGTCCGGCTACGACCCGCGCTACGCCGATCCTCTGGGCCGCACGCTGTTTGCGCGAGCGACGTACCACTTCTAAGCGCTACTGCCCGACATGCCAATGCTCCGGCGCGCCGGGCTGCTTCTGCGAAATCGCGCCCCTGACCCGGCCTCGTCTGTGAGACCGGATCAGGGGATTTTTCGCGCGCCACTGATGCGTCGACTCGCACGCAAGGACTGTTCGCACATGTACACCCCCCCTCTTTCATTGCCGCGCCTGCTACCGGGCGTGGCGTTGTTGTACACGGTGCTGTTTTTCACCTCGCTGCTGCCGGGCATGCCTCAGGCCTTTGCCATGCCGGTGCACGCGCTGACGGTGTACGGCGAGGCGCCGAAGTACGCCGCGGAGTTCCAGCACTTCGACTACGTCGACCCTGACGCACCCAAAGGCGGTTCCATGAGCCGTGCGTCCGAGGAGATCGGCCAGTTCAACTACCTCACGCCTTATGTCGATCAGGGCATTTCCGTCAGCCAGATCGATACGTGGGTGTATGCGCCGCTGGCCTACCGCTCACTCGACGAGCCCTACACGGTGTACGGGCTGGTCGCCGAAAAGATGGAGCGTGATCCCGACAATCTCTGGGTGCGCTTTTACCTCAACCCCAAGGCGCGTTTCGATGACGGCACGCCTGTTACCGCCGAAGATGTGCGCTACACCTGGCAAACGCTGATCACCCAGGGCAGCTTCAGCTACCGACCGCTGTACGCCGACGTCAAGGACGCAGTCATCGAAGCGCCGGGGCAGATCCGTTTCGATTTCAAGACCGCCACCAATCGCACCCTGGCACTGGACCTGGCCAGCCTGCGCATTCTTCCCGAGCACTGGTGGAAAACCCGCGACTTCACCAAGGGCGGCGGGTTCGAACCGCCGCTGGGCAGTGGGCCGTACCGGGTCTCGCGGGTCGACGCCGGGCGCAGCGTGAGCTTCGAGCGGGTCAAGGAGTGGTGGGGCAAAGACCTGCCGGTCAGCCGTGGGCTCTACAACTTCGATGCGCTGACGGTGAATTTCTACGGTGATGTCGACGTGGCGCGTCAGCTGGTCCAGGCCGGCAACTTCGATTACAACCGAGAGTTTTCTTCGGCCGGTTATGTCGTCGGCTATACCGCGCCGAGCCTGCAGGATGGCCGTCTACAAAAAACCATTCTGGCCAGGCGCCGCCCGGTGGCCGGCCAGGGGTTCGTGTTCAATCTCGACAAACCGATGTTTCAGGACCGTCGGGTGCGTGAAGCCCTGGCCATGCTCTGGGATTTCGAGTGGGTCAACGGGCAGATCATGCGCAACTTCTATGTGCGCGAACAAACCTACTTCCCGAAAAGCGAAATGGCCGCCACCGAGCTGCCCGACGCCCAGGAGCTGAGCCTTCTCGAACCCCTGCGCGGGCAGGTTCCGGAGGAAGTGTTCAATCAGGTCTGGCGCGCCCCGAAGACCGACGGCAGCGGCTATATCCGCGACAAGCAGCTCAAGGCCCTCAAGCTGCTGGCCGAGGCCGGCTGGCATGCGCAGAACAACCGGCTGGTCAACGCTGCCGGTCAGCCGCTGGCGTTTTCCTTCCTCGATGGCCAGGGCGGCTTCGAACGGCTGGTGCTGCCGTACAAGCGCGTGCTGGCGCAGATCGGCATCACTTTGAATTTCCGCCGCGTGGACTCGGCCCAGTACATGAACCGATTGAACGCCCGGGACTACGACATGATCGTGGTCACGCTGCCCAGCAACGGCAATCCGATCCTTTCCCCCGGCCGTGAGCTGTACAACCTGTTCGGTTCGCAAAGCGCCCGTCAGGTCGGCAGCTCCAACGCCATGGTCCTGCGCAATCCGGCGGTCGACCGCCTCATCGACGGGCTGGTCGCGGCCAACAACCGCAATGACATGCTGCACTACGCACGGGCGCTCGATCGGGTGCTGCTCTGGGGTTTCTACATGATTCCGAACTATTACTCACAAGGCACGCCGGTGGTGTTTGCCAACCGTTTTGGCAGGCCGGCGGTCGAGCCCGTCTACGACGTCGGCCTGGACAGCTGGTGGGAGGTCAGCCGGGAGCCGCTGAGCACCGCACAGATGGCCGCGCAAATGGCCGCGCGGCTGGCGTCGCAAAGCAGCGCGGCCAGCGGTCGTGCAG
>NZ_DASVUM010000138.1:0-60896 GCF_036387035.1 Pseudomonas sp.
ATCAGATTGCCGCGCCCCTCGACGAGCTTGTTTCGCGCCGCGCTGTAGGCCTTGTCCAATTGTTGGAGGCGGCTGCCGACTTCGTCCAGGTCCTGAATGAACAGTACAAACTTGTCGTAGAGCCACCCTGCCCGCTCGGCGATTTCCCGGGCGTTCTGGCTCTGCCGCTCCTGCTTCCACAAGCTGTCGATGACCCGCAGCGTTGCCAGCAACGTGGTCGGACTGACGATCACGATATTGCGATCAAACGCCTCCTGAAACATGTTCGGCTCAGCCTGCAACGCTGCAGAGAACGCCGCTTCGATGGGGACGAACAGCAAAACGAAATCGAGACTGTGCAGCCCTTCAAGACGTTTGTAATCCTTGCCGGACAGGCCTTTGACGTGATTGCGCAGGGACAGCACGTGCTGCTTCAACGCCGCCTGGGAAATGACCTCATCGTCGGCCGCCACATATTGCTGATAGGCGGTCAGGCTGACCTTGGCGTCGACAACAACCTGTTTGTCGCCGGGCAGCATGATCAGAACGTCAGGCTGGAAGCGTTCGCCGTCAGGTCCTTTCAGGCTGACCTGGGTCTGATACTCGCGGCCTTTTTCAAGACCGGCGTGCTCAAGCACACGTTCCAGAATCAGTTCACCCCAGTTGCCTTGGGTCTTTTGGCCCTTCAGCGCACGGGTCAGGTTGTTTGCTTCATCGCTCAGGCGCAGGTTGAGTTGCTGCAGGCGCTCCAACTCCTTGCCCAGGGAGAAGCGCTCGCGAGCCTCGTTCTGGTAACTCTCTTCGACGCGCTTTTCGAACGACTGGATGCGTTCCTTGAGCGGGTTGAGCAATTGCCCCAACTGCTGCTGACTGGTTTCAGCGAAACGCTGCTCGCGCTCATCGAAGATCTTGCCGGCGAGTTCGGCAAACTGCGCACGCAATTCATCGCGCGAGCCCTGCAGGTCGCTGAGTCGCTGTTGATGGCTGTCCTGCTGCTCGCGCAGTTCGGCGCCAAGCGATGCACACTGGGCGTCGAGTCGGCGCAGTTCGGCCTCTCTGGCGGTCCGTTCACGGCCCCAGTCTTCCTGCGCCTCACGCGCGCCCTCGTGCTGTTGGCGAAGCAGTTCCACTTCTCTGCGCAAGGCCGCCAGGTCCGCCTGCTTGACCGCATTGGCCTGAGCGAGATCGCTGATCTCGTCGCGGCTGGCGTCCAGCTGAGCATTAAGCCCGTCCTGGGCCATTTGCGCATTGCTCAGGCGCTCGTCAAGCAACGCGGCGTCCGCCTCGCGCTGCGCCAGACGCCGTTGCAACTGCCACGCCAGTCCCAACAAAGGCACCGCCGCCACCGCCAATCCCAGCAACAGGCTGGTCCACTCGAAAACCATAAATCACAACTCCGACATTCATGCAGGCGGCATTATGCGCAGAAGCGACGTCGACGTCAGATCGAGGTTAAACAGGCGCGCCGCATGACAAAACCGATAGCGAATGCTTCAAGAGTGGCGTGGTAGAGCCAGCGCTTGGGACAATCCACAGAACCTGTGGATAACTCAGTGGACAACACCCCTTAAGCTCTCGCAAACGCACGTGGAATGGGGCCTGCGTTCAAACTGACGATTTTTTCACCAGTGCAAAAAAACGATGGTTTTCATTGACTTAATAATTCGTTGCATTAAATCAAGCGGTTAGCGGCCGACGTGACAGTGACATGACAGATACCTTTCGCAATGTGCACAAGTTGATTTGAGCGGCGCATAAGCCTGGATTGTCAGCTCTGTCACCGGCTCAAACTCTGCCGGAATAAGGCATCGAGCCAGCACTGCCCGCGAACTTCATTCGCTTGCGCGCCCTTGGTACTGGTCACTTTTTTGTAGTCGACGCTTGCACCGCGCTGGCGAATCCATTAGCATCGCCGCCGTTAGTACCAAGCTGAAAGTCAATTCTGATCGAACAAATCCCCCAATCCCGGTTCGCCAACTGAGCGAACGGATTGAAAAAAGGGATCGATCACCTCGATGGTTTCCAGACATGAACTCACACGACCTGCCGTCGATACGCTGGTGTGTGCAGAACTTTCATGGACTGCCCAACCAGCCTGCAAATTGATCAGGATCTTCACCTCGAGCATCGAACCTTAGCTCGCGTCGTGTTGCCTGCCCTCCTAAGTACCTACCAGTCAGCCCGCGCCACATTTAAATGCGCTCAACTGGCTGCTTTTGTTCCAGACAGGTTCTGCGCCCTGCCCCTGACTCGCCTTCGAGCATCGGTCCGCGTTTACTGGAACGTTTTAATTTTGCACGCCTCTTATTGCGTGTCGATTCAGGAAACACCCATAACATGACTAATCATATCCAGACTCAAAACGCTATTCGTACACTGACCAACGCTTTTGCTCCGATGAACTGCCTGATCATGGCAGCGCGCAAAGGCTGCTTCAGCTTCACCATCGTCAACGAGCACGGTATCGCCCGCCACAGCGAGCGTTTGTACCCGGATCAATACTCTAGCGATGCTCCGCTGCAGGCTGTGATCGACCGTACGCGTCAGGCCCTCGTTGCCTGATACCGTCCGTCGGCAAATCCCGCTGCATCGACAAGGCCTCACCCGATAAGGGTGGGGCTTTTTTGTGTCTGTTTTACTTACATAAAAGCGACAGATGCAGTGATGAATCCCAACCACCTTGTTTTCATGGAAACGGAAACACTCTGAAAACAGGCCTTTACGCCGTCAATATCACACTACACTTCAACTCGGCGGCTCACGTCGCTGCCGGCGGGCCCACTCCATCCGTTGCTGCCAAGCGCCAGGGCCTGCCGACTCATTGACCCTCGAGGGTGTTATGGGAATCGCCGCCAGTGAATTGTGTCGCTACGTCATCCGCCCGACGCTTATGTACCTCGGTCGAGACAACCGAGCCGCCGAATCCCTGCTGCTGTGCGTCGCCGCCAGCCAATCGGCGTTAGGGGCCGAGCTGGATAACCCGCGCGGCCACGGGCTCTACAGCATCGGCGATGCCCAGCACCGCCAGCTCTGGGACGTATACCTTGCCCGCGACCCTGACCTTGCGAGCCTTGTTCGAGGCCTTGCCAGCCAACACGCGTTCCTCACCGGGCCCGATCTTGAGCTGACAGTGAACTTGCGGTACTCGACGGCGATTGCCTGGTTGATGGTTGAAGCCAGCCAGATTTCGCTGCCTGACGCAGACGATTGGCTGGCCATGGCGCAGCTGTGGCGCGAGGTGTTTCAGCCCGAAGGTCAGCTCCAGGATTTCACCTTTGCCTGGCAAACCTGCGTCAGCCCTTTGTTCCAGCCCTCGGCGGCCATTTCATGACCGATGAGTATTAAATGAAAAACGATGCGAACTTTCAGGATTGTCCTACAAAACCGCTCTAACTCCGCGGGTGCAGGCTATGGCGTGCGGTGAGAAATATTGGTAATTTCCGCGCGGTGATCAACAAGGAGTTCTAACAATGAAAAAAACAATGATCAAATCCAGCCTCAGTCTCGCCATCACACTTGCCTCCACCCAGATTTTTGCATCCGGTTTTGCCCTGAACGAACAAAGCATCAGCGGCATGGGGACCGGTTTTGCGGGCCGCACCTCGTCCGTCGATGATGCCAGCATCGTTTACGGCAACCCGGCCGGCATGTCGCGCCTCAAGCGCGCACAAGCCACCGTGGGCGTCGCCGCGATCGATGCCTCGACCGACATCTCCGACACCAGCGGCCGCAGCACCGGTACCAACAAAGGCGACATGGTGCCTTTCATCGCGGTTCCGATGGGTTTCTACGTCAACCCGGTCGACGACCACTGGGCATTCGGCTTCGGGGTCTACGCGCCGTTTGGCCTGGTCACCGACTACGAAAACAGCTTCCAGGGCCGCAACTTCGGCAGCAAGAGCATCGTGAAGGTCGTGACCTTCCAGCCGACCGTCAGCTACGCCTTCAATGACAAGGTGTCGATCGGTTTCGGGCCGACCATCAACCGCATCTCCGGCGCGCTGGAATCGGCACTCAATGTCAGCCCGCTGCTGGGCGCCCGCACCGGTGACGGTCGCGTGCAGGTCAAGGGTGACGACGTTGGTTACGGTTTCAACGCCGGTATCCTGGTGCAGGCCACCGACACCACCAGCGTCGGTCTGACCTACCACTCCAAAGTGACCTACAAGCTGGAAGGCCACACGGAAGTCACTCCGGGCGCCGGCGTGCCTTCGGCCATTCTGCCGGGCGGTCGCTACGACGCGAAACTGAACATCGATACACCGGAAACCGTCGACTTCTCCGTTACTCAGAAAATGAACGACGCGTGGAAGCTGTACGCCGGTGCGACCTGGACACGCTGGAGCCGCCTGCAGGACATTACTGTCAACAACTCCGGTATCACGCCAGTGTCGCGCCGCGACGCGACATCAACCCTGGTCGGCACCATCAAGGAAGATCAGAACTGGCACGACACCTGGGCCTATGCCGTGGGTACGTCGTACCAGTTGAACAAGCAGTGGGTATTGCGTACCGGTCTGTCGTTCGACCAGTCGCCGACCAACAACGAAAACCGTTCGCCGCGCATCCCGACGGGTGATCGCACGATCTTCAGCCTGGGCGCCGGTTACAGCCCGACCGATGACATCACAATCGACGTGGCTTACTCCTACCTGCAGGAAGAGTCCGTCAAGGTCGCCGACGCGAATGCCTTGGGTCAGAGCTACAACGCGAAGTACGAAAACAGCGCCAACGGTTTCGGCGTGGGCATGACTTACCGCTTCTGATGCAGTTGGCGGGACAGGCACATCACCTGTTCGCCATACAGAAAACCCCGCAGCCAGCAATGGCTGCGGGGTTTTTCGTTATGCCCGGTGGTCAATGTTCAGTGGTGAGTCAGCCCGCTGCTGCGCCTGTTACGGTTTTGAGGCGATGGCCTTCTCGACGGCGGAGATGAGCGCGGGATCATCTGGCGCGGTTTCACTGGAGAAGCTGGCAACGACGCTGCCTTTGCGGTCCACGACGTACTTGTAGAAGTTCCAGCGTGGCGGGTTGCTCTGCTCGGCCAGGATTTTGAACAGGTTGATGGCATCGGCGCCACGCACCGGCTGCGGTTCGGTCATGGTGAAAGTGACACCATAGTTGACGTAGCAGACCTTGGCGGTTTCCGCAGCGTCCTTGGATTCCTGGAGAAAGTCGTCCGACGGCACGCCAAGGACTTCTAACCCCTGGCCTTTGAAGCGCTGATTGAGCGCCTCAAGCCCTTTGAACTGAGGCGCGAAGCCGCAGAAGCTGGCGGTATTGACCACGACCATGGGCTTGCCTGCGAACTGCTTGCACAAATCGATGTTCTGTTTGGCCCGCAGCTTGGGCAGTTCGCCTTGCAGCAGCGCCGGGCAATCGGCAGCCATGGCCGCACCGCTAAGGGCAAGCAAAAGCAAAGGGGCGTGAATCCAGCGAAGGGCCATGGCAACATCCATTCATGAGCGACCAGAAAGGTGGACTGTCGCCACGCTACTCCGCCGCGTGACGGATGCCTAGCGTGCCGTTGAAGCGGTGGTCTTCACCGTTAGCCGACGCTCTCGATCGCCGTGAACGCTCGCTGCATGGCCTGGGGCGGCTCACCGAAGTTGCGCAGAAACGCCTGACGCATTCTTTCCCGATCGCCGAATCCGGTTTCCCGGGCGACCACTTCGACGGGATGCCGACTGGTTTCCATCATGGCCCGCGCCACTTCCACGCGCAGGCACTCGATGGCTTTCGCCGGGGTCTGCCCGGTTTCCTCGCGAAACACCCGGCTGAACTGGCGAGGGCTCAACCGGGCAATCGCCGCCAATGCGTCGATGGAAAGGTCGCTTGTGAGGTTCTCGCGGGCATAGGCCAGCGCCAGTTGCACGCGGTCGGACTTGGGGTCCAGCTCCAGCAAGGTCGACAGCTGAGAATGCTCGCTGCCGCGACGCTGATAGATCACCAGCTTGCGTGCGACTTGCCGGGCGATGTCGGCGCCCAGATCGTTCTCGACCATCGCCAGCGCCAGATCAAGCCCCGCGCTCATGCCCGCGCCGGTCCAGATCTGACCGTCCACCGTAAACAGTTTGTCGTCTTCGACGCGAACGTTGGGGTAACGCTTGCGGAACTCGGGTGCGTGAATCCAGTGCATGGTGGCGCGCTTGCCATCGAGCAGGCCGGCTTCCGCCAGGACGAAGCCGCCTGTACACAGCGACGCCACCCGCCGCGATTGAGCAGACGCGGTGCGCACGAACTCCAGCAGGCTTGGAGTCGGCAATTGCAGGTCCATGTAGCCGCTGACGATGATCGTGTCGTAGCCCTCGGGCTCCAAGGGCGTGGTGTTGACCGAAAACCCTTCGGAGGACATGACCGCCCCGCCGCTCTCGGACACCAGGTGAAAGGAATACGCCGCTTCGCCCTGCATCAGGTTCGCACAGGTCAGCACGGACCCGACTGACAGGCTAAGGGACTGGAATTGTGGGTACACCACCAGCGCAACGCTATGCATGACACCTCTCCGGCTGTCCGGAACACGATGGATAAGTCTTCGACTGTCTAGGGGCGAAGCCTTTTGCGAAATAAGGACTCAGGCTCTTTCCGGCGCCGACTCAGGCCACAGGCCGAGCCGGCTTGCTGGCGAACGCATTGGGTCAGTGCCATCGATATCGGCTGACATTACGGGTTCGCCAGCAAGCCGGCTCCTACAGTGATGCGCTGGATAATGGTCTGGCGGCGTGTGATTTGACAGGCCCACAGACCACATCAATCGCCCATCAGCGCCAATGTCACTAGCACCAGCGTCTCCAGCAGTTCCAGCATCGCCCCGGCGGTATCGCCCATGCTCCCGCCTAGCGACTGCGTATGGGCGAAGCCATTTGCAAAATAGGGGTTCAGGCTCTTCCCGGCGCTGATTCTGGCCAAAGGCCGTAGGAGCCGGCTTGCTGGCGAACGCGTTGGGTCAGTGCCATCGATATCGGCTGACATTACGGGTTCGCCAGCAAGCCGGCTCCTACAGTGATGCGCTGGATAGTGGTCTGGCGGCGTGTCATTTGACAGGTCCATAAACCACATCAATCGCCAATCAGCGCCAATGTCACCAGCACCAGCGTCTCCAGCAGTTCCAGCATCGCCCCGGCCGTATCGCCCGTGCTGCCGCCCAGGCGCTGGATCATGACGCGGCGCAGCCAGAAGAAACCGCACGCTGCGACCACCAGCACCCACGCCGCATGACTGCCTGCGATGAGCAGGCACAGCACCGCCACCGCGACGAGCACCCGCACGCCGGTCTGGCGCGGCAGGTGGTCGGCCAGCGCCTGTCCCAGTCCGCCGGCGCGCACGTAAGGCGTGTTGAGAAACAGCGCCAGCATCGCCGCGCGGCTGATCACCGGAGCCAGTAACAGGCCGACGCTGCTGTGGGCTTCGATCAACGCCAGCACGGCGCTGAACTTCAACAGCAACACCACCACCAGTGTGACCACCGCAATGGGGCCGCTGCGTGGGTCTTTCATGATGGTCAGGGTGCGCTCGCGGTCGCCGAACCCGCCGAGCCAGGCATCCGCGCTGTCGGCCAGGCCGTCCAGGTGCAGCCCTCCGCTGAGCATCACCCAGGCGCCGATCAGCAATGCGGCGTGCAGCAGCGCAGGCGCGCCAACAAGCACCTGGTTCAGGGCCACCAACAGCACGCCAAACAGCAACCCCACCAGCGGGTAGAACAGCAACGAGCGGCCCGATTGCTGGGGCGTCGGCATGCCCGGCAGCCGAATCGGCAGGCTGCTCAGAAATTGCAGGGCGATCCAGAACGGCAGCATTTAAACCTCCGTCAACACGCCGTCGGCCTGCACATCAAGGCCAAACAGAGCGCCATGGGCCACGGTCACCTGCAGCAATTGCTCGCGGGGCAGTCCCCGCGCGCGGGCCAGCAATAAACGCATCACCCCGCCGTGACTGATCAGCAGCACGCGCTGCCCGTCATACGCCTGCTGCAACCGCTCCACGGCGCCCAGCACGCGGGTCGCAAACGCCTGCACCGGTTCGCCGTTGGGCGGGGTGAAGCCGTACGGATCCTCCCAAAAGCGCCCCAGCCCGGCAGCATCAGTCTCCATCAGCTGCGCGGGGCTCTGGCCTTCCCAGTCGCCGAAGTGCAATTCCTGAAGACCGGCGTCCCGCTCGACCGTTAACCCCAGTCGCGCGGCCAGTTCATCAGCGAAGTGCGCGCAGCGTTGCAGCGGCGAGCTGACAATCCGGTCCCAGGGCCCATGATCAGTGACCGCCGCGCGCATCTGCTGCCAGCCAGTGTCGGTCAGCGCGTCGTCGATGCTGCCGCGCAGGCCGCCGCCACATTCGGTTTCGCCATGACGCAACAGGTCCAGACGCAGCGTCATGCCGGGCGGTCTGCCACGGCGGCTTCGGCGAAGGTCGCCATGCCGTTGTGCAGCTCACAGGCCAGGCGCAACAACGGCACCGCCAGCGCCGCGCCACTGCCCTCTCCGAGACGCAGACCCAGGTCGAGCAACGGCTCGGCGTGCAAGGCTTCCAGCACCAGGCGATGGCCCGGCTCGGCGCCACGGTGGCCGAAGAACAGCCACGCCCGGCAGGACGGATTGATGCGCACGGCCACCAGCGCTGCCACGGAACAGATGAACCCGTCGACCAGCACAGCAATGCCCTCTTGCGCGCAGGCCAGGTACCCGCCGACCAGCGCCGCGACTTCAAAACCGCCGAGGTCGCGCAGACTCGCCAGCGCGTCACCGGCCGAGCCAGCGTGCAACCGCAGCGCCCGCTCGATCACTTGCGCCTTGTGGCTCACGCCCTGTGCATCCAGACCGGTGCCCGGACCGACCAGCGAACTCGCCGGGCAATCCAGCAATGCACAGGCCAGCGCACTGGCGACCGTGGTGTTGCCGATGCCCATCTCGCCGCCGATGAACAGCTCGGCACCCGCAGCCCTGGCGCGCAGCACGCTGTCGCGGCCGCCCTCCAGCGCAGCGTGCAGTTGCGCCTCGCTCATGGCCGGACCCTGGGCAAAATTCGCGGTACCGCGACCCAGATTAAGGTGACGCACGCCCGGCAGCTCCAGCGGCGAAACCGTGCCCAGATCGATCACGTCCATCTGCGCCGACAACTGCCGCGCCAGAACGCTGATCGCTGCACCGCCCATGATGAAGTTGTGCAGCATCTGACCGGTCACCGCCTGGGGGTAAGCCGATACGCCTTCGGCAACCACGCCGTGGTCGCCGGCAAAAATAGCGATCCAGACCTCATCGACCTTGGGTTTAGGCCGACCCTGCAGGCCAGCCAGTTGCACCGCGACGTCTTCCAGACGACCCAAAGAGCCGGTGGGCTTGGTCAGTTGTTGCTGCCGGGCCAACGCTTCTTCGCGGCTGGCTTGATCGACGTCTTTGGCAGGCGCGAGCCACCAGGCGTTACTCATAATGCGGGTCCTTTCAGGGTCATGGGCAGTCCGGCGACGGTAAACACCACGCGATGGCAGCATTCGGCCAGCGCCTGATGCAGCCAGCCGGCCTCATCGACATAACGACGGGTCAGCTCACCGAGGGGCACGACGCCAAGCCCGGTTTCGTTGCTGACAAAAATGATTTCGCCCGGCAGCGTGTTCAGGCTGTTGAGCAAGGCTTCTCGCTCCTGAGTCAGACGCAGCGAATCGTCCAGCATGAGCAGGTTGGTCAGCCAGAGGGTGAGGCAGTCCACCAACAGACAGCGCTCCTCTCGGGCGTTTTCGCGCAGGACGCGGGCCAGTTCGACGGGTTCTTCGACAAGGCCCCACTCTGCCGGACGACGCTGACGGTGCAGGGCGACGCGCTGGTTCATTTCGCCATCCAGCGGCTGGCTGGTGGCGATGTAGACAACGTCCAGGGCGCTGTTGCTGGCCAGCGTTTCAGCCAGCCGGCTTTTGCCGGAGCGCGCGCCGCCGAGGATCAATTGCAGCATCAGGGTTGCTCCAGGCCGCAGAGTTGTCGCAGCAGGGTGCCGTCCAGGTGGGTTTCCACCAGATCGGCCAAGCGTTCAATGTCGCGTTCGCGCAGGGCGTGGTAATCGACCGATTGCACATTTGCCAGTCCGGCCCACCGCAGCAAGGCGCTGCTCGACGCCGGGTTCTCGAACAGGCCGTGCAGGTACGTGCCGAGCACTTGACCGTCAGGACTGCGTGCGCCATCGCAGCGACCGTCGGCGAGCTGAACCAATGGATGCTCCAGCGCCGCCCCGGTGGTCACGCCCGCGTGAATCTCATAACCGCTGACCTCAGCACCCTCGAGAGTCAAACAACCTCTGACATTGCGCAGTTGCTTCTCTTGTTCAAGGACCGTGCTCAGCGCCAACAACCCGAGCCCGGGGCTTGAACCGGCGACGCCTTCAAGCCCCAAGGGGTCGTGCAACTGTTCGCCGAGCATTTGCAGCCCACCGCAAATGCCCAGCACCTTTCCGCCATAGCGCAGGTGGCGGCTGATGGCCGTGTCCCAGCCGTTGGCGCGCAGATAGGCAAGGTCGCTGCGCACGCTTTTCGACCCCGGAAGGATGATCAGGTCAGCCCCGGGAATCGCCTGTCCCGGGCCGATGAATTGCAGGTTGACCTGCGGGTGCAGGCGCAGCGGGTCGAAGTCGGTGTGATTGCTGATACGCGGCAGGACCGGCACGATCACGTTGAGCACCTGCTCGGCCTTGTCGGTCTGACGCTGATCGAGGCCGTCTTCCGCCTCAAGGTGCAGGTCCATGACGTAGGGCAACACGCCGACCACCGGTTTGCCGGTGCGCTGTTCGAGCCAGTCCAGACCCGGCTGCAGCAAGGCGATGTCACCGCGAAAGCGGTTGATGATGAAGCCTTTGACTCGCGCCTGCTCGCTGGGCGAGAGCAACTCCAGCGTGCCGACCAGATGTGCGAAAACGCCGCCGCGGTTGATGTCCGCCACCAGCAGCACCGGACAATCCACGGCTTCGGCAAACCCCATGTTGGCGATGTCGCCAGCGCGCAGGTTGATCTCTGCGGGCGACCCGGCGCCTTCGACCATCACCACCGGCCAGCCTTCGCTGAGACGACGATGGGAGGCGAGCACGGCCTGCATCGCGATGGCTTTGTAGTCGTGATAGGCGACGGCGTTCATGGTGGTGACGGCGCGCCCGTGAATGATCACTTGTGCGCCAGTGTCGCTGTTGGGTTTGAGCAGCACCGGGTTCATGTCGGTGTGCGGCTCAAGGCCACAGGCCTGGGCTTGCACGGCCTGGGCCCGACCGATCTCGCCGCCGTCGGCCGTCACGGCGCTGTTCAGGGCCATGTTCTGGGGTTTGAACGGCACGGTGCGCACGCCCTGGCGGGTCAGCCAGCGGCACAGCGCCGTCACCAGCGTACTTTTGCCCGCGTCGGACGTGGTGCCCTGCACCATCAGGGTTTTGCCGATGTTCATGCACGCTCCCGGGAAAATTCGGCGAGCGCCTGCTCCAGACGCTGCCAGTCAGCTTCCTCGCGGGGCAAGCCAAATCGCAGGCTGCTGTTAAGGGTAAAGATGCGCAGGAGGATGCCTCTTTTTGCGCAGAATTCGTAGAGCTCCTCCGCCAGCGGCGTGATCAGCCACTGGAACAGAGCGCAGCCGCCTTTGGGTGCAAAGCCATGGCGGTCAAGGACCCCGACCAGTCGCTGGCTAGCCTGCTCGTTGCGCTGGCGCTGGCGTTGATGCCCGGCCACATCGCTGAGGCAGGCCTGACCGAGGATGCGCGTCGGCCCGCTGACCGACCAGGGGCCGATCTGCCGCGCCAGGACTTTGAGAAAGCGTGCCTCCGCCAGCACGAAGCCAAGACGCACCCCGGCCAGTCCGAAAAACTTGCCAAACGAGCGCAGCACAATGAGCCCCGAACGCTGGGTGTAAGCGGCCAGGCTCAACTCCGGCGTGTTGTCCATGAACGCTTCATCGACCACCAGCCAGCCCCCGCGCTGGGCGAGACGCGCGTGCCATTCCAGCAGGCGTTCTGGCGCGAAGCTCAGCCCGGTGGGGTTGTTCGGGTTCACCACCACGAGCACATCGAGCTGGTCGAGGAAGCGTTCGACTTCGTGCTCCGACACCTCGCGCACCAGAAAGCCCGTGTTGCGCCAGGCCTCGGCGTGCTCGGCGTAACACGGCGACAGCACGCCAACCTTGCCCGCTTGACGCAGACGCGGCAGGGCTTGAATCGCGGCTTGCGAACCGGCCACCGGCAGCACGTCCGTGGCGCCATAGTAGCGGCGGGCCGAGGCTTCCAGGCCATCGTCGGTTTCCGGCAGACGCGCCCAGGCGGCTTCAGGGATGGCGGGAATCGGCCACGACCACGGCGAAATCCCGCTGGACAAGTCGAGCCAGTCCGCCTCGTCGATGCCGTATTTAAGGACCGCGCCACGCAATCGACCGCCGTGCTCAAGCATAGAATTCTGGCCCCAGACACAAGATCAGCAACCACAGCCAAACGCCGCGTTGCACCAGCTGCCAGCCGCGATCAATGGAATTCGCGTCCGCCGGTACGCCCTCGCCCAACGTGGCGCGCTCGTGCAGCTCACCGTGATAAATCGCCGGGCCACCCAGTTCGACGCCCAGGGCACCGGCACCGGCGGCCATCACCGGCCCGGCGTTCGGACTGTCCCACTTCGGTGCCTGGGTGCGCCAGCAGCGCAGGGCGAGTCGGGTTTTGCCCAGCAGCGCGTAGGTCAGCGCCACCAACCGCGCCGGAATGTAGTTGAGCAGGTCGTCGATTTTCGCCGCCGCCCAGCCGAAGCGTTCGAAGCGCTCGTTACGATAGCCCCACATGGCGTCCAGCGTGTTGCTCAAACGGTAGAGCACCACGCCCGGTGCGCCCAGCACGACGAACCAGAAGATCGCGGCGAACACGGCGTCGCTGCCGTTTTCCAGCACCGATTCGGTGGCCGCCCGGGCCACTTCGGTGCTGTCCAGCTCGGCCGTCTGCCGGCTGACCAGGTAGCTGACGCGGCGGCGCGCTTCGTCCAGATTGTCGCTGCGCAGCGCCTGAGCGACCGGCTCGACGTGCTCGCCCAGGCTGCGCAAACCCAACGCGCAGTAAAGTGCCAACACCTCAACCAACCAGCCAATCAGCGGCAGCCAGCTGAGCAGCGTCGCGATCAGGGTCAGCGGAATCACGGCGATGAACCATGCGGTCACGCCATGGCTGCGCCAGCCCCGGCCGGCGACATTCAGGCGCTGTTCGATACGCTCGGCAAAGCGCCCGAACGCCACCAACGGATGGTTTCGGTTCGGCTCCCCCAGCAGCGCATCCAGCGCGACCCCGGCGACGGTCAATAACGCCACGCTCATGGCGTCACTCCCCAGGTGTTTTCGTAAACCAGCGTTTGCAGTTCGCGCGGCTCGGCCCAGCCCTCCAGCACCAGCATCGGCGCCGGGTAAAATGCCTTGACCGGGCCCAGGCACAAAATCGCCAGGGGTTTTGAACCGATTGGCATCTTCAGCAGATCGGCCAGCGCCAGGGGATCGAACAACGACACCCAGCCCATCCCCAGCCCTTCGGCACGCGCCGCCAGCCACAAGTTTTGAATGGCGCAGGACAGCGACGCCATGTCCATCTCCGGCAGGGTCCTGCGACCAAAAATATGCTTGTCACGGTCGTCCATCAATGCCGCGACCAGCACTTCGGCACAGTCACTGATGCCTTCGACTTTGAGTTTCATAAAGTCATCGGAACGCTCGCCGAGGGCCTCAGCGGTGCGAACGCGTTCCTCCTCGACCTGCGCCTGAATCTGCGCGCGCAAGGCTGCATCGGTGATGCGGATGAAGCGCCACGGCTGCATCAAACCGACGCTCGGTGCGTGGTGCGCGGCCTCGAGCAGGCGCGCCAGCAGCTCAGGTGCGACCGTGCCGCCACAGAAGTGGCGCATGTCACGACGCTCGGCGATGGCGCGGTAGACGGCGGCGCGTTCCGGATCGGTGAAGGTGTGGTCAGTCATTGAGACACTCGGCCTTCGCGAGCACGCTCGCTCCCACCGAATGCGGCGGTTGAATAGAAGGGGATCATGGCAAAAACAGCGCCGCCACCGCCTGGGGATTCGAGGGAAAGTAAAAGTGCACGTAAGACGCGGTCATGCGCCCTTCCCGGTACACGGCTTCGGCGCCGCGGCCGCCATTGGGGCTGAGGCCTCGGGCGATGGGGGTCAGTTCGGTGCTGGTCAGCGAATGGTGATAGGTGTGACCGCGCAAGGTGCCTTCCGGCAGGTCGACCGATTGCAGCGCCAGCGCCGCGAGACGTTTTTGCATCACGGCTTCGCCCTTGAGCAACCCGACCCCTTCGGCGCGCTGCCCGTCGACATCGGTCAGGGCATCGAGTAGGTACAACATCCCGCCGCACTCGGCGAGCAGAGGTTTGCCGGCTGCGTGGTGCGCGCGGATGGCGGCAAGCATGGGGTGGTTGGCGGCGAGCGCCGTGTGGTGCAACTCCGGATAGCCGCCCGGCAAATACAGGCTGTCGGCGTCAGGCAATTGCTGGTCGCGGATGGGCGAGAAGAAGGACAGTTCGGCGCCCATCGCCCGCAACAGGTCCAGGCTGGCGCCGTAGAAGAACGCGAACGCCTCGTCATGGGCGATGGCGATGCGCACGCCGGCCAGCAGCGGCTCGGCCTTGACGAACGCCGGCGCGGTGAAGGTTACTGCGGGCGGCAACGTGGCGTCGCAGGTGCTGGCCAGCGCGGTGGCGGCGGCATCCAGGCGCATGTCCAGGTCATTAAGTTCACTGGCCTGGACCAGCCCGAGATGCCGGCTGGGCAACTCGATACCGGTCTCTCGCGACAGCGCGCCGTACCAGCGCAGGCCCTCGGTCAGGCTGCCTTCGAGCAACTGCGCATGGCGCACCGTGCCGACGCGATTGGCCAGTACGCCGGCAAATGGCAGATCCGGCTGATACCGCGCCAGCCCCAGCGCCAGTGCGCCAAAGGTCTGCGCCATGGCGGTGCCGTCGATCACACCGAGCACAGGCACGCCGAAACGACGGGCCAGGTCTGCGCTGGACGGCGTGCCGTCGAACAAGCCCATGACGCCCTCAATGAGGATCAGGTCGGCGTCGGCGGCCGCTTCCCACAACAGGCGTCGGCTTTCGTCCTCCCCCACCATCCACATGTCCAGTTGATACACCGGATGGCCGCTGGCGCGTTCAAGGATCATTGGGTCGAGAAAGTCAGGCCCGCATTTGAATACACGCACCTTGCGTCCCTGATTGCGATGCAAGCGGGCGAGTGCGGCGGTGACAGTGGTCTTGCCCTGACCGGACGCCGGGGCGGCGATCAGCACGGCCGGGCACTGCCGGGGTTGACGCTCACTCACAGTTCGATGCCTTTCTGGGCTTTGATGCCAGCCTGGAAGGCATGCTTGACCACGCCGATCTCGGACACCGTATCGGACAGGTCGATCAGCTCCTGCTTCGCCCCGCGACCGGTCACGATCACGTGCTGCATCGGCGGGCGTGCCTGCAAGTCGCTCAACACTTGCTCCAGGTCCAGATAACCGTGCTTGAGGGCGATGTTCAGCTCATCAAGGATCACCATACCGATGGACGCGTCCTTGAGCATTTCGCGGGTCACGGCCCAGGCGGCTTCGGCCGCGGCGATGTCGCGCTGGCGGTCCTGGGTTTCCCAGGTGAAGCCCTCGCCCATGACGTGGTAACGCACTTGTTCGGGGAAGCGGCGAAAGAACAGTTCTTCGCCGGTGCTGTTACGTCCCTTGATGAACTGGACGACGCCGCACTGCATGCCATGCCCCATGGCGCGGGCCAGCATGCCGAAGGCCGAGCTGCTCTTGCCTTTGCCGTTGCCGGTCAGTACCAGCAGCAACCCGCATTCATTCGGCGCGCTGGAAATGCGCTCGTCCATTACCGCCTTTTTGCGCAGCATGCGCGCCAGGTGGCGTTCGTCACGTTCGGGGGATTCGCTCATCTCAGCTCTCCGCTTGAGGGCAGGTGTGGCAAACGGAGGACGCAGGCAAAGGCTGACAGCAGGCACAGGACAAGGCCCGGCCTGCAACAGAGCATCGCCCTCCGTGATGCTGTTCGATGGATCAGGCCGGTCTCCGGACTCATGAGTTGCCACCTGCGTGGCAGACCCGGCGCCTTCCCATGTTCAACGAACACAGTGGCACGTGCCGGGCCTTGACTCATTCACCGTTGCGGAGGCAGCGCCGGAATTGATCGCAAAAGCGCTCGCACCGGCTTCCCTGTTTCACCCTGTCGGCCAACGAGGCCCCGGGCACCTGAAACATGGCGCGAAGGTTAGAGGGTTGACCCGGGAGCGTCAATCGAGGGATCGCATTGGCAGGTGCGTGCGAAAACTCAGATTGGACCTGGCCAGTGCCTGAAGCGCAAAACAGCGCGCGTGGCTTGTCCCGCGATCAGCTAGCAGTCGTGGAACCGATGCCCCGATTTGCCTGACCCACTGCATGCACCGTTCTGCTGCCGCTGCGCTCCAGATCGCGGGACAAGCCACGCCCCTACGGTTTCATCCGCATAGCGCGAAGAGTTCGCCCCAAAGCCGCGATCCGCATATCGCCATGGGCATCCGCAAACACCACGATTCATGTAGGAGCGTGGCTTGTCCCGCGATCGGCTGCGCAGCAGGCGTGAAACCGATACCCCGATTTTCCCTGACCCACTGCATGCAACGTTCTGCTGCCGCTGCGCGCCAGATCGCGGGACAAGCCACGCTCCTACGGTTTCATCCGCAGCGTCCAGAGATTCGCGGCAGGCCACGATTCCTGGAGCCGGCTCGCTGGCAAAGGCGTCGGGGGTCAGTCGGCTTCGGGGTCAGTCGCCTTCAATGGTGATGGGAAAATTGCATTCGCCAGCAAGCGGCTCCCACGGTGGGGGTGTTTGCCAGGAATGGGTTCGCGGGGCTGACCCTATGTTCACCCGCCAACAGCGCGCGGACACATTGCGTCAGCAGCAACTACTGCTTGGCGAGATTCGAAGGCTGGATAACGCGCTTGGCATTCAGCCACGCTTTTTGCCAATAGGGCTTGTCGAGGCTGTCGAGCTTGACGGTGCCGCCAGTGGCCGGTGCGTGGACGAACCGTCCTTCGCCGACGTAGATGCCGGCGTGGCTGACATGCGAACCGCCACCGGTGGCGAAGAACACCAGATCACCGGTCTGCAACTGGCTGCGGTCGATGTCGGGGCCGCGCAGAGTGATCATCTCCCGCGTGGACCGCGGCAGGGTGATACCGGCGGCGTCGTGGTAGACATAGCCGATCAAACCGCTGCAATCGAAACCCGAATCAGGCGTGTTGCCGCCCCAGCGATACGGCGTGCCGACCAGTCCGATCGCGCGCAGCAGAATATCGTCGGCAAGCGGGGAGGGAAACTGGGGAGGAGCGGAAACAACAGGCCGGTAGACGAGCTTGCGTGGAGCGGGTGGTGGTGTGCTGGAACACGCGGCCAGCAGCACAGCCAGGGAGGCAACAATCAGGCGAACCGTAAACGACATAAACACGACAACCTGTGCGGGATGCAGCTTGCTTTGCCGAGAGCCAGGGTTGCGCGCAAGACAGTCAAGCTCCTTGCGCGCCCAGGATTAACGGTGTTGGCGCTTGATTGTAGTCGAGCTCATGGCGGTGGTGGTCTCAGGTACCGTTGACGGTGCCATGGCCAGCGCGCGCTTGGCTTCGATGAAGGTGCGTGACCAGTACGCGTCGTCGAGGCTGTCGACACGGACGCCACCGCTGCGGCGGCTGCTGGAGTGGATGAACTGGTCATCGCCCAGGTAGATGCCCGCATGGCTCACACGACCGCGGCCGGCGGTACTGAAAAACAGCAGGTCGCCAGGTTTGAGGTCGTTGCGCTTGATCAGAGGGGCATCGATGTTGATCATTTCGCGGGAAGAACGCGGCAGGCTCATGCCCGCTTCTTCACGGAACAGGTACCCGATGAAGCCGCTGCAGTCGAAACCGGAGGTGGTCGACGTGCCGCCGAAGCGATAGCGAGTCCCTATCAGCGATTTGCCGCGCTCAAGGATGCTGTCGGCCAGAACCGGCAGGCGGTAAGGCTTGTTGTCGGCGAATTGCGCGAGTTCGTCTTCGGTGGCGACTTCGTCGTCCAGCACGGAGGCGGCGTAGTCTGCGCGCTTACCGGCAGATTGCGCGGTGGCGGCGTCCCGGAATTGCGGGCTTTGCGACTGCTGTTGCGACGTCGGCATCTGGGCCGCACAGCCGAACAGCAGCGTTACGAGTGCGAGAGGCACGAGGGGTGCGAAGCGGTTTAGCATGTGCACGACCGTGGCTGAAGTGTAAAGAAGCCGAGACTATGCCCTCTATCGTATCCATTTGCAAATTCAATCGAAACAAATGTGACTTACGATGTCGTCCATCACTTCTAAGGCTCTGCACCTCAGAAACGCATCCATGTGCGCAGAATGATCGGTGGGCGACGGGTTTATCTCGGCAGTAAAGCCTCCCGTCACTCGAGCACGCAGCATTGGCTCATGGATGTACGGGAAGCTGGCGGTGGTTCCGATGCTGAGCACAGCGTCAAAGCCTTTGGCCATCTCTTCCTGAAGCACGTTCAATGCCAACTCTGGCAACATCTCATCAAACAACACCACTGGCGGCCTCAAAACGCCAGCACAGCGGGCGCACAGCGGCGGCAATGGCCGACTGAGATGCTCGCTCAACTGCGGGTCCTCGGCGCCACAAGATTGACAGTACAGCGGCGCTAACTGGCCGTGGATCTCAATCAACCGTTCCGGCGGACTGCCCGCCGCCCGGTGATAGCCGTCGACATTCTGCGTCAACACCCAGCATTCAGGCTTGCGCCGCTGTAACTCAGCGATGGCGTAATGCGCCGCATTGGGACGTCCGCCGAGGCAAGCGCTGCCCAACTGTGCGATGTATTTCCAGCAAAGGGCGGGGTCACGGCGCAGCATCGGGCCGGACAAGGCCATTTCGATCGGCAGGCCGTCGTCGGTCTCGCCGTTATAAAGACCGCCAACACCACGATAGGTCGGCAAACCGGAGTCCGCCGAGAGGCCCGCGCCGGTGATGATCAGGATACGTGTGGCGTGGCGCAAGGCCGCGGCGGTTTGCAGGACCAAGGCCGGATCGACCGCGGGCACGCTTACCAACCCAGGGTTTCTTTCAAGAAGGGGATGGTCAGCTTGCGCTGGGCCTGCAGCGACGCCTGATCGAGTTGCTCAAGCAGGTCGAACAGCGCGCTCATGCTGCGCTTGCCTCGCGTCAGGATGAAATGCCCCACCTCATCGGTGAGGTGCAGACCCCGACGCGACGCGCGCAATTGCAGGGCGCGAAGTTTTTCTTCGTCGGACAACAGGCGCATCTGGAAGACCAGCGCCATGGTCAGCCGCGATTTCAGGTCCGCCAGCTTCACCGGGAGCTCACGCGGCGAGCATGAAGCGGCGATCAGCAAGCGGCGGCCACTGTCACGCAACCGGTTGAACAGATGGAACAACGCCTCTTCCCACTCAGGCTTGCCGACCACTGCTTGAAGGTCGTCAAGGCACACGAGCTCGTATTGCTCCAGGCGATCGAACAGACCGACACCTTGATCAAGAAGCTCGGCCATCGGCAGGTAAACTGCCGGCTCGCCCATTTGCTCGAAGCGCAGGCAGGCTGCCTGTAGCAGATGCGTGCGCCCTACCCCGTTCTTGCCCCACAGATAGATGAGGCTTTCGGTCCAGCCGGCCTCGGCTTCGCACAGCCGCTCGACATAGCCGAGTGCAGCGGCATTGGCGCCTGGGTAGTAATTGATGAAGGTGGCGTCATCTCGCAGACGCACACTCAGGGGCAGCTGAACTGGTTTCATGCTGGCTGAACGGTTCATGACGAACCGCCAAAGGGCCTCTGTGAAAAGTGCGCAAAGTCTATACCCGCAGGGCTGGGCGCACAATGCGGCAGACTGCCAGCAAAATCAAAGGCTTGCGTAAGTGACGGGCACGACTGGGGAATCCCGGGAAAACCCGCCCTAGAAAGCTTCGCACTTTGGACGCGGCAGGCAGGACTGTAGGAGCCGGCTTGCTGGCGAACGCAGTTGGTCAGCAACACGTGCGTTGACTGACACAACCGGTTCGCCAGCAAGCCGGCTCCCACACAGGCAGCCCCACCGATTCAGCGTGGTCCACTGCCCGCCGCAGGAACGGAATCAGAGATCAGGGTCGTCCAGACCGCCGTAGATGTCCGAATCCTTGTACAGGTCGTGTACATGGCGCACCAACACCATGATCACTGCGGCCACCGGCAGGGCCAGGAGAATGCCGGTGAAACCGAACAGTTCACCACCCGCCAGGATCGCGAAGATCACCGCGACCGGGTGCAGACCGATGCGGTCACCCACCAGCAGCGGCGTCAGGACCATGCCTTCCAGGGCCTGGCCGACCATGAAGACCGCGACGATGCCCAGCATCGGGTACAGGTCGCCGCCAAACTGGAAGAAGCCCGCCAGAATCGCCGAGCCGATGCCGATCACAAAACCCATGTACGGCACGATGGCCGCCAGACCGGCAATGACCCCGATCAACAAGCCCAGCTCCAGCCCGACCAGCATCAACCCGGCGGCGTAGATCACGCCCAGCGCGACCATCACCAGCAACTGGCCGCGAATGAACGCGCCCAGCACTTCATGACACTCGTCCGCCAGCGCAACGATTTTCTTCTCGCGGTGACGGGGCAACAGGCTGCGCACCTTGGCGGTCATCACGTCCCAATCGCGGAGCAGGTAGAAGCAGACCACCGGGATCAGCACCAGGTTTGTCAGCCAGCCAATCAGCGCAAGGGTCGAAGTGGTCGCCTGGGACAGAACGATACCGACGATGTCGCCGGTTTGCCCCATGTGCTCGGAGATCGCCGCCTTGACCTTGTCAAATTTCCAGAAGCCATCTGCCAGCCCCAGTTTGGCTTGCGTCCACGGCATCGCGGTGTGTTGCAGCCAGTCGAGAATCTGCGGCGCCAGTTCGTACAAGCGGTAGAGCTGCTTGGCCAGCATCGGCACCAGCACCAACAACAGCCCCATGAAGATCAGGGTGAACAACAGAAAGACGGTTACCACACTCATGCTGCGTGACAGCTTGAGTTTTTCCAGGCGATCGGCCAGCGGATCGCCCATGTAGGCCAGTAAGAGCGCCACGAGGAAGGGCGTCAGAATCGAATGCAACAGCCAGACGAACAGACAGACCAGGACAACCCCGCCCAACCAGAACCAACGACGCGTATCAGTCATTACTGCCTCTTTCCCCAGGATAGTGTGCTTCGTGCAACGTCGTTATGAACCTGTTCACCAGCGGAAGTGCAACGCTGTGTCAGAAACAGTTGGCGCCGGCGGCGGGGTTGGCGTGCCGTCCGCCGAAACGGGCGCAGGATTGGGCGCAGCATTGATCGGGGGGCTGGCGATTTCACTGGCCGGCACTTCCTGCAGCTTCGCCAGTGCCAGCTGCGAGCGCAGCTGGTCGGGGCTGCCGCTGACGTCGAAGGCAATGCGATCACCATCCACTGACTTGAGGCGGCCACCGAAAGGCTCGATCAGGCGCAACAGCTGCGCGTAACGCTCCAGGTTCATGCCTTGCACATCCAGCACCATGCCCGTCGAAGCGCCCGGCTTGACCACGAATCGTGGGGCCAGACGCTGACTCACCGCCAACAGCACTGCATCGGCCAGCTCTGCGGAGCTCGCACCGCTGGCACTGCCCTGCTCCATCTTGTCGCCCAGCCACAGGTGCCATTTGCCCTGCCACTGGCCGCCATTTTCCTGCGCGTGAACGGCCAGAATTGCGTCCGAGCCGTAACGCTCGGAGGCCTCTTTGAGCGGGCCGACATTGTTGCCATCCAGGGTCTTGGCGTTGCCGATGCCTTGTTCACCAAGGTCTGCCAACGGCAGGCGCAGCGGCAGACCGCGATGCTGGGCGGCGCGGCGCAAAGGTTCTGCAGAAGCCTGGCCGTCGCCAACCAGATTGGCGCCGTCAGTCGCGTCGTTCAGCCACCAGGCCATGATCACCGGACGGTTGGAGCCCCACAACGACAGCCCCGCCTGCCGCATCACACGCTCGGTGCTCGACGGATCGAAATCGACCTGCAGGGTTTCGGGAGGGCCGGCGTCGTACCCGTACTGACTGATGATTTGCTGAGGGTCCTTGCGCACCTCGGCAAGGCCGCCGTTCTGCAGTGCCTTGGGGTCGCCGGTCAGGCGGATGACCAGGGTTTCAAGCGCGGCCTGAGTGGCACGGGTTTTCTCGTCCGAAGTTTGCCCGCTGACCGGCTCGCGCACCTGATACAGGGTGTTCACCGTCTCGGCGAGCGCCGGCAGACTCATCAATGAGAGACAACCCACGAACAGGCAGTTTTTTAGGCGCATGAATGAAGGTGGACGCATGAAGTATTCCCGCTGGGTAAAAAGGCAGCGCTATAAACAGCTGCATGAACATGAGTGACCCGACTCTGACCGCAGGCGCGTGCGAATCGCTCACTCAGGCGCCAACGTTACACCGGATCCTCCCGGCGACGAACGGGTGCGTCGGGATAAACCGGGTTATTTTTTCTTCACGGTGGTCCTGCCCGTCGGCCCAAGGATGGTCGCTTGCGCCCAACCCTGATAAAATCGCGCGCCTTCGCAGACCGGCGATGACACGACCCCCGCGTCGTTACCACTCGGTCGTTACCCGAATCCCCCCTAAAGGCCTGGATCATGAGCAAGCAACCCTCCCTGAGCTACAAAGACGCCGGTGTTGACATCGACGCCGGTGAAGCGCTGGTCGAACGCATCAAGAGCGTCGCCAAGCGCACCAAGCGCCCGGAAGTGATGGGCGGCCTCGGGGGCTTCGGCGCTCTGTGTGAAATCCCGGCCGGCTACAAGCAGCCTGTTCTGGTCAGCGGCACCGACGGCGTCGGCACCAAGCTGCGTCTGGCGCTGAACCTCAACAAACACGACACCATCGGTATCGACCTGGTCGCCATGTGCGTCAACGATCTGGTGGTCTGCGGCGCTGAACCGCTGTTCTTCCTCGACTACTACGCCACCGGCAAACTGAACGTCGACACCGCAGCTCAAGTGGTCACCGGCATCGGCGCGGGCTGCGAACTGGCCGGTTGCTCGCTGGTGGGCGGTGAAACCGCTGAAATGCCAGGCATGTATGAAGGCGAAGACTACGACCTGGCCGGTTTCTGCGTCGGCGTCGTGGAGAAAGCCGACATCATTGACGGCTCCAAGGTGGCTGCAGGCGATGCACTGATCGCCCTGCCTTCTTCCGGTCCGCACTCCAACGGCTACTCGCTGATCCGCAAGATCATCGAAGTGTCGGGTGCCGACATCGAAACCATCCAGCTCGACGGCAAGCCGCTGACCGACCTGCTGATGGCCCCCACCCGCATTTACGTCAAGCAGCTGCTCAAGCTGATCAAAGACACCGGCGCGGTGAAAGCCATGGCCCACATCACCGGCGGCGGCCTGCTGGACAACATTCCGCGCGTGTTGCCTGAAGGCGCACAGGCCGTCGTCGACGTGGCCAGCTGGACCCGTCCGTCGGTCTTCGACTGGTTGCAGGAAAAAGGCAACGTTGACGAGCACGAAATGCACCGCGTGCTGAACTGCGGCGTGGGCATGGTCATCTGCGTCGCCCAGGAACACGTCGACGCCTCGCTCAATGCCCTGCGTGAAGCAGGCGAGCAACCATGGGTGATCGGCCAGATCGGCACGGCTGCCGAAGGCGCTGCACAAGTCGAGCTGAAGAACGTCAAGGCTCATTAATGCCCGACATGCCCCAACCCTGTGACGTGGTGGTGCTGCTGTCAGGCACCGGCGGTAACCTGCAGGCAATGATCGACAGCTTTCAGGACAGCGCGAGCCCTGCGCGCATTCGTGCGGTGATATCCAACCGCGCCGATGCGTTCGGCCTTGAGCGTGCCGCCCGTGCAGGGATCGACACCTGCGTGCTCGATCACACCGGCTACGAAGGTCGCGAGGCCTTCGATGCGGCGCTGATCGAGGCCATCGATTCGTTTCAGCCGTCGCTGGTCGTCCTTGCCGGCTTCATGCGCATCCTCACGCCCGGGTTCGTCCGCCACTACCATGGCCGTCTGCTGAACATTCACCCGTCCCTGCTTCCGCTGTATAAAGGGCTGCACACTCATCAGCGCGTGCTGGACGCCGGTGACGCCGAACATGGCTGCAGCGTGCACTTTGTCACCGAGGAACTCGATGGGGGGCCTCTGGTCGTACAGGCAGTTGTTTCTGTAGAGTTGCACGACACACCCGCCACGCTGGCCCAGAGGGTTCACGCTCAGGAACACCTGATCTATCCACTGGCCATTCGCTGGTTCGCCGAAGGCCGCTTGACCCTCGACGAACATCGCGCCTCACTGGACGCTCAGCCCTTAGGGCCCAGCGGCCACTTGATCCGACATTAGGAGATATTATGCGTCGCGCTTTGCTCTTCGCTTTCGCTCTGTTCGCACTTCCCGCAGTCAACGCGGCAGACCTTCAACCTTTCTCCGCCAGCTACACCGCTGACTGGAAACAACTGCCCATGAGCGGTGGCAGCGCCAGCCGCAGCCTCGAGAAGAACGCCAACGGCAACTGGACCCTCAGCTTCAAGGCCTCGATGATGATCGCCAGCCTGACCGAGGTCAGCACGATCAAAGTCGACAAGGACCAGCTCCTGCCGCAGACCTATCACTTCGAACGTGGCGGCCTGGGCAAGAGCAAGACAGTGGATCTGGTGTTCGACTGGCCGACCAAGTTCATCACCGGTTCGGACCGTGGCAATGCGGTGAAAATCCCGCTGAATGCCGGCGTCCTGGACAAGTCCACCTACCAGCTTGCGCTGCAGCATGATGTGGCTGCCGGCAAGAAGAGCATGTCGTATCAGGTGGTCGACGGTGACGAAATCGACACCTATGACTTCCGCGTGCTGGGCACCGAGAAGGTCGACACCAAGGTGGGTTCTGTCGATTCCATCAAGGTAGAACGCGTGCGTGATCCGACGCAGAACAAGCGCATCACCGTGATGTGGTTCGCCAAGGACTACGACTTCCTGCTGGTTCGCCTGCAACAGGTTGAAACCGACGGCAAGGAATACAACATCATGCTGCAGGACGGCACGGTGAACGGTAAGTCGGTCAAAGGCAGCTGATCCAGCCCCTGAAGCTGAACGCAACATCCGACCCCGCCTCCATGGCGGGGTTTTTATTGGGGTCTGGGATACATCATACCAACATGAAACATTCTTCATGGCCTCCGAACGAGTGCGACAAAACGCCGCACACCCTTCAATTACAAGCATTTAGGGCACTGTTACGGATCCGGTAAATAACTGTTGCCGGATGTGCGCGTTTACTAAGCCGGCTACCAAAACCTATAAAGAAGGCCTGCGACGTCCTGCCGCAGATATCCAAGAGTCAGGAGTTTGCACTATGACCGTAACTGTTACTGAACGCGACGACGCCCATATCTCCCACGAAGCTATTGCCGATGGCATCCAGATCTGGGATGTCCGCCAACAAGACCAGCTGGTAGGGATGTTTCATCACGAATCGGACGCACAGCGTTACGCAGCAGAGCTTGCCGCGCTAGAAGCAAAGCAGCAGGCCAGTCATTCGTAATTTTGGAATCGCAGCAAAACAAAACCCGCCTCTTGGCGGGTTTTGTTGTTTCCGGACACTGCGCTGAGGCCAATGGCCAGATGTGCATGCGGTCAAACGTATCTGTAGGAGCCGGCTTGCTGGCGAATGCAATATGTCACTCACCACCGTGGCAACTGGCACCAAGGGTTCGCCAGCAAGCCGGCTCCTACAGAAGCGGCGTCGTATCAGTTACATCAAGACGCCGAGCAGCGCCTTTCGCTGACAGGCGACCACGAGCACAGCCGCAGACGGCCATCACCACATCAGATCATCCGGGATCTTGTACGCGGCGTACGGATCGTCGCCGTCCGGCTCGTCGGTCGGGGCGCTGAGCATGACGATGCGGCGCGGGTCGCGCTCTTGCACCTTGAGGGCTGCCTCGCGGGGGATCACCTCGTAGGTGCCGCCGTGGTGGACGATGGCCAGCGAACCGTTGCTCAGCTTGCTGCGCATCAAGGCGTTGACCGAGAGGCGCTTGACTTTCTTGTCGTCAACGAAGTTGTAGTAGTCCTCGGTGGTCAGCTTCGGCAAACGCGTGGCTTCGATCAACTGCTTGACCTGGGCGGCGCGGGCTTTCTGCTCGATTTTTTCCTGCTGCTGACGGTTCAGCTCCTGGTCGCGCCGGGCTTTCTCGGCCATTGCTTCCTGAGCCGCACGCTGATCGGTGTCGTCCGCCACTGCCTGGCCCTTGTGCACCAGACGCTGTACCTTCTGTTTGCTCTTGGTCGCCTGCTTGGCCTGCTTTTCATTGACCAGGCCAGCTTTCAGCAATTGGTCACGAAGGGAAATACCCGCCATCTGTCTTCTCTCTCTAAATAGTCAACTCAACCGCAGTTGGGCGTGATCTTTTCCTGACGCTTGGCTTCGCCCCAGAGCGCATCCATCTCTTCGAGGCTGCAATCTTCAATGGGGCGCCGGGTGTCGCGCAAGGCCTGTTCGATAAATCTGAAGCGCCGCTCGAACTTAGCGTTGGCGGCGCGCAGGGCATTTTCCGGATCGACCTTGAGGTGCCGGGCCAGATTGACGGCGGCGAACAGCAAGTCGCCGACTTCTTCGGTGATGGCCGCGCTGTCGTTGTCAGCCATGGCTTCAAGGACTTCGTCGAGCTCCTCGCGCACGTTGTCGACCACGGGCAGCGCATCCGGCCAGTCGAACCCGACCTGCGCGGCGCGTTTCTGCAGCTTCGCCGCCCGAGACAACGCAGGCAGTACGCCCGGGACGTCATCGAGCAGGGAAAGCTGCTCCGGGACGTCGGCCTTTTCGGCACGCTCCTCGGCCTTGATTTGCTCCCAGCGATGCTTGACCTGCTCTTCGCTGAGGCGCGGCGTCTCCAGCGGCGCGTACAGATCGCCCGTCGGGAACACGTGGGGATGGCGGCGAATCAGTTTGCGGGTGATGCCGTCGACCACGCCGTCGAACTCGAACCGCCCTTCTTCCCGCGCCAGCTGGCAGTAATACACCACCTGAAACAGCAGATCGCCGAGCTCACCGCGCAAGTCGTCGAAGTCGCCGCGCTCAATGGCATCGGCGACTTCGTAGGCCTCTTCGAGGGTGTGCGGCACGATGCTCGCGTAGGTTTGCTTCACGTCCCACGGACAGCCGAATTGCGGATCACGCAAGCGAGCCATGAGGGTGAGCAGGTCTTGGAGGCTATACATGGGGTCTCTCTTCGTTCGCAGCTGTAAGCGACAAGCCACAAGCTTCACGTTATCCGCGTACGGCTTGAAGCTGATCGTTCCCACGCTCTGCGTGGGAATGCCCGCCTGGACGCTCTGCGTTCCACGAGTGACGCGGAGCGTCACGGACTGCGTTCCCACGCAGAGCGCGGGAACGATCAGCGCAGACAACACAGCACCTTCACGGCGTCCTGTTGCGCCGCGTTTCGATGATGTTCGGCAGTTGCGAGATGCGCCCCAGCAGTCGGCCCAGCGCGTCCAGGCCGGGGATCTCGATGGTCAGGGACATGAGCGCGGTGTTGTCTTCCTTGTTCGAGCGGGTGTTGACCGCCAGCACGTTGATGCGCTCGTTGAGCAGTATCTGCGAGACGTCGCGCAACAGGCCCGACCGGTCGTAGGCGCGGATGATGATGTCCACCGGGTAGGTGAGCACCGGCACCGGGCCCCAGCTGACCTGAATGATCCGCTCAGGCTCGCGCCCGCCCAGTTGCAGCACCGAGGCGCAGTCCTGACGGTGAATGCTTACGCCGCGGCCCTGGGTGATGTAACCGACGATCGCATCGCCGGGCAATGGCTGGCAGCAGCCGGCCATTTGCGTCATCAGGTTGCCGACGCCCTGAATCTGGATGTCGCCGCGCTTGCCCGGCTTGTAACCGGTGGCCTTGCGCGGGATCAGCTCCAGTTGCTCGTTGCCGCGTTCCGGCTCGACCAGTTGCTGGGCCAGGTTGACCAGTTGGGCAATGCGCAGGTCGCCGGCACCGAGGGCCGCGAACATGTCTTCGGCGATCTTCATGTTGGCCTTCTCGGCCAACTTGTCGAAGTCCACCTGCGGCAATGCCAGACGTGCGAGCTCGCGTTCCAGCAGCACCTTGCCGGCGGCGACGTTCTGGTCGCGCGCCTGCAGCTTGAACCAGTGGACGATCTTCGCCCGCGCCCGGGACGTTGTGATGTAACCCAGGTTGGAGTTCAACCAGTCGCGGCTCGGCGTGCCGTGCTTGCTGGTGATGATCTCAACCTGCTCGCCGGTCTGCAGGCTGTAGTTGAGCGGCACGATGCGCCCGTTGATCTTGGCGCCACGGCAGTTATGACCGATCTCGGTGTGCACGCGATAGGCGAAGTCCAGCGGCGTCGCGCCTTTGGGCAAGTCGATTGCGTGGCCGTCCGGGGTGAACACGTAAACCCGGTCAGGCTCGATGTCGACCCGCAGCTGTTCGGCCAGCCCGCCGATGTCGCCCAGCTCTTCGTGCCACTCAAGCACCTGACGCAGCCAGGAGATTTTCTCTTCGTAGTGATTGGAGCCGGATTTGACGTCAGTGCCCTTGTACTTCCAGTGCGCACAGACGCCCAGCTCGGCCTCTTCGTGCATGGCGTGGGTGCGGATCTGCACTTCCAGCACCTTGCCTTCCGGGCCGATCACCGCGGTGTGCAGCGAGCGATAGCCGTTTTCCTTGGGATTGGCGATGTAGTCGTCGAATTCTTTCGGGATATGCCGCCACAATGTGTGGACGATGCCGAGCGCGGTGTAGCAATCGCGCATCTCGGGCACCAGCACGCGAACGGCGCGAACGTCGTAGATCTGGCTGAATTCCAGGCCTTTGCGCTGCATCTTTCGCCAGATCGAGTAAATGTGCTTGGCCCGACCACTGATGTCCGCCGTGACGCCGGTGGCCAGCAGTTCGTTCTCAAGCTGCGACATCACGTCGGTGATGAAGCGCTCGCGATCAAGGCGGCGCTCGTGCAGCAGCTTGGCGATCTGCTTGTACTGCTCCGGCTCCAGGTAGCGGAAGGACAGGTCCTCCAGCTCCCATTTGATGTGGCCGATGCCCAGGCGGTGGGCCAGCGGCGCGTAGATGTCGAAGACTTCACGGGCGACGCGGTTGCGCTTTTCATCGTCGGTGTTTTTCACCGCACGGATGGCGCAGGTGCGTTCGGCCAGTTTAATCAGCGCCACGCGCACGTCATCGACCATGGCCACCAGCATCTTGCGCAGGTTTTCGACCTGGGCCTGCGTGCCGAGCACCAGCGACTGCCGCGGGCTGAGACTGGCGCTGATCGCTGCCATGCGCAGCACGCCGTCGATAAGCTTGGCGACGGTGGGGCCAAAGCGCTGGTTGACGTCGGGCAGCGAGATCTTGCCTTCGCGCACGCCGCGATAAATCACGGCGGCCACGAGGGAATCCTGGTCCAGCTTGAGGTCGGCCAGGATTTCGGCGATTTCCAGGCCCGTCTGAAAACTCGACGTGCCCTCCGCCCAGAGGTTCTTGGCGGCGTTGTCCTGCTGCTCGGCAACCCGGGCAAATTCACAGGCCTCTTTCAAGGCCTGTCGGTCCACTGCCAGGTCGACGCTGACCACGTGATCCAGCCACGCGTCGAGGTTGATACTGCCGTCTGTGTTTATCGGCTGGTGGGGTCTCACCTGTACCATGTTGCTTACCTTCCCTACGGCGCGATGAAATGCGCCATCAGTCGCCAGCCTTCTTGAGCGCGTGCGCCTTGCGGGCCATGCAAGGTCGTGGACGCGCGGGCCAGTCGGATTAAACGAGACTCCATGTAAGGCGACGTCAGGTCCTGAGCCGTCGCCTTACTTGCTCGCTTCAAATAACGCCATTGCCTCGACATGCGCTGTCTGCGGGAACATATCGAGGATTCCGGCACGTTTTAAACGGTAGCCCTGCTTGATCAATTCAACCGTGTCGCGCGCCAGCGTTGCCGGGTTGCAGGACACGTAAAGGACGCGCTGTGCGCCCAGAGCATTCAGTTTGCCGACTGCCTCGAACGCTCCGTCACGCGGCGGATCGAGCAGCACTGCGGCGAAACCTTCCGCCACCCAGGCCGCCTTGTCCAGTGGCTGCGACAGATCGGCCTGATAAAACTTCACATTGCTTAAACCGTTGCTCGCCGCGTTGGCCGTCGCCCGCTCAACCATGGCGTCGACGCCCTCCACTGCCACCACCTGGCGCGTCATTTGCGCCAGCGGTAGCGCGAAGTTACCAAGCCCGCAGAACAAGTCCAGCACTCGTTCGTCCGCATGCGGCGCGAGCCAGGCCAGGGCCTGTTCGATCATCGCGGTGTTGACCTGGGCGTTGACTTGCACAAAGTCGCCGGGGCGATAGGCCAGTGACAGGTTCCACGGTTCCAGGCGGTAGCCCAGTTCTGCGCAAGGGTCGACCGGCTGTGGCTCGCCCTCGCCGTGCAACCACAGTTGCGCGGCATGGGTTTCGCAAAAGCTTTTGAGGACCGCCAGATCATTCTCGGGCAGCGGCGCGATGTGCCGCAGCAGCACGGCCGTGGCCGATCCGCTGAACAGCTCGACATGGCCCAGCGCTTGAGGTTTGCTCAGACGCCGAAGCATGGGCGCCAGCGCCATCATGATCGGTTGCAAGGCCTGTACCAGCACCGGGCATTGCTCGATGGCAATGATGTCCTGGCTCGCCGCCGCGCGGAACCCGACGTCCAGCCGCTTGGTCCGAACGTCCCAGCGCACCGCGACCCGGGCGCGACGGCGGTAGGCGAATTCTTCGCCGGTCAGCGGCGCCGCCCATTCCTCCGGCTGGACCCCGGCGATGCGGCTCAATTGCTCGGCGAGCATGCTCTGTTTCAGGGCGAGCTGTTCGGCGTGGGGCATGTGCTGAGTGCTGCAGCCACCGCAACGGCCGAAATGCGGGCACGGCGCCGGGCGGCGCAAGGGGCTGGCCTGGAACACGCGCTCAGTGCGGGCTTCGACGACTTTGCCGTGGGCATTGAGTACACGGGCCTCGACTTCCTCGCCGGCCAGACTGCCCATCACAAACCAGGTGCGGCCTTCAACGAAACCGATGCCGCGGCCGTCGTTGGCCAGCCGCTCGATGCTCAGGCGTTGTTTTTTTCCGGTGGGGACCTGCGTGGTCCGGGTGCCGCCGCTGGGCTGGAAACGCAGGCTTGCATCACGCTTGGCCATCAGTTGGGCGCATCGTAGACGCCGGTCGACAGATAACGGTCGCCACGGTCACAAATGATCGCGACCATCACCGCGTTCTCGACTTCCCGGGACAGCCGCAGCATGCCGGCAACCGACCCACCCGACGACACGCCACAGAAAATGCCTTCTTCGCGCGCCAGACGGCGCATGACGTCTTCGGCTTCGGCCTGCCCCATGTCCATGATCCGGTCGACACGGTCGGCCTGATAGATGCTCGGCAGGTATTCGGCTGGCCAGCGACGGATGCCCGGGATCGACGCGCCGTCCATGGGCTGGAGGCCAACGATCTGGATGTTCTGGTTCTGTTCCTTGAGGAAACGCGAGGTGCCCATGATGGTGCCGGTGGTGCCCATGGAGCTGACGAAATGGGTGATCGTGCCGCCCGTTTGCTGCCAGATTTCCGGGCCGGTGCCGACGTAGTGGGCCTGCGGGTTGTCGCCGTTGGCGAACTGGTCGAGTACCTTGCCGTGGCCTTCAGCCTGCATGCGCTCAGCCAGATCACGGGCGCCTTCCATGCCCTCTTCCTTGCTGACCAGGATGAGCTCGGCGCCATAGGCGGTCATCGCCGCCTTGCGTTCGGCACTGGAGTTGTCCGGCATGATCAGGATCATGCGATAACCTTTGATCGCTGCGGCCATGGCCAGGGCGATGCCGGTGTTGCCGGAGGTGGCTTCGATGAGGGTGTCGCCGGGCTGGATCTGCCCGCGCTGTTCGGCACGGGTAATCATCGACAGCGCCGGACGGTCCTTCACGGAACCGGCAGGGTTATTGCCTTCGAGCTTGAGCAGCAACGTGTTGCTGGTGTTCCCGGCCATGCGTTGCAGACGCACCAGCGGGGTGTTGCCGACGCAATCGGCGATGGTTTGATACTGCAGGGTCATGGCGTGTTCGCGATCCAGACGTGCGGGGGTCGCCTATCATACCGGCAATCGTTGCCAGCCCATATCACGCAAAGTGAGGTGGTTATCGCTGAAAGGAATAAGGCGTATCCGGATCGGCAACGCAGAAAGGCAAGAGCAACCGGGGTGGCGCCCCACCTTGCCCGCCAAGGCGGCGTGTCAGGCAATCGCAAGTATCTGTAGGAGCGTGGCTTGTCCCGCGATCTGGCGCGCAGCGGCAGCAGGTCTGCCACCCATGTTTTCCCTGATCCACCGCGCGAACCGATCCCACGACCGGTTCCCGGCCGATCGCGGGACAAGCCACGCTCCTACAAGGGGATTTGCGTCCTGCCCAGATGCCGGGCTGGCAGACGCATGATCATGCGCAGTCCCTGTCCGGTATTCTCCGCCCACAAGTCCCCGCCCTGCAGACGCAACGAGTTGCGGGCGATGCTCAGACCCAGGCCGAAACCGCCGTCACCGGGGCGTGCGCCGTCCAGACGGATGAATGGCGCGAAAATCCGTTCCAGATCACCCTCGTCAATGCCGCCGCCCTGATCTTCCAGCCACAACAGCCAGTCATCGCCGTCGCGACGCCCGTCCAGCCGCACAATGCCGCCTGGCGGTGAATGGCGAATGGCGTTGCGCAGCATGTTTTCCAGCGCTTGCGCCAAGGTGTTGAGGTGGCCACTGACCCAACAGGCGCTGTCCAGATCACAGCGCAACTGACGGGACGGCCAGCAGGTTTCGAAGCAGGCGTCATCCACCAGCATCTCCCACAGCGCCACTACCTGAATGTCCTCGCCGGGCAACTTCTCGCGCTCGGTATCAAGCCAGGCCAATTGCAACGTGTCGTCCACCAGCCGGCGCATGCCGTCCACCTCCCGACTCAGTCGCTCGCGCAGCTCGGGCAGGGTTTGCTCGCTGTCGCACGCCACTCGCAGGCGGCTCAACGGGGTGCGCAGCTCGTGGGACAGATCACGCAATAATTGCTGCTGAACCTGCACCGTCGAATGCAGGCGCGCGGCCATGTGATCGAACGCACGGTTCAGCTCGCCCAGCTCATCGCGGCGCTCGGTCATCTGCGGCGACAGGCGGCTCGACAAACGATCGGCGCGCCAGGCATTGGCCTGTTCCCGCAGTTGGTTGAGCGGCCGAACCAGCAGGCGGTACAGCCCGACGCACAGCAGCAAGGTGAACAGCGCCGGGATCAGCACATTGGTCAGGATTTGCCCGACGAATGCGTAACGACCCGGCTTGAAGCGCTCGGGCAATTCGATCACCAGACTGCCCGCATCCGGGTTAACGGGAAAGGCGATCTTCAACCACGGCAGGGTCTTCTGCCGCGTGCTCATGGGCCAGTCGACGCCGCGCATGAAGGTCAGCCGCTGCGACTCGCTGCGGGTCAGCGGCGTGCTGCCGAGTGACTGCAAATCGCTGCCGATCGCCCCGACCCAGCCGCTTTCCTGCTGACGGATTTGCTTGAGCCATTCGTCGATGCCGCGCTGGCCGCCGGTGTTCCACGATCGTTCGGCCTGCGCCGCGTAACCGCTGAGCACCTGATGGGCCTCGGCATTCAGGTAGGCGTTGCGGGTCTCGATGTAGCGGCCCCAGTACCAACTCAGCCAGATCATCAACAGGCAGAAGCCGACCAGCAGCACGGCCAGTTTCCAGAACAGCGAATGCCGGCCGGGGAGCCGCTTGTGCGAATCAACCATCCAGCACCGCCGCCGTCAGCACGTAGCCTTTGCCCCAGACCGTGCGCAGCTGCCGCGCCTGGTAGCCGACCGCCTTGAGCTTGCGGCGAATCTGGCTGATGTGCATGTCCAGGCTGCGGTCGTGCTGGGAATAGCCGCGCTGCAAGACGTGCTGATAAAGGAAGGCTTTGCTCAGCACGTCTTCGGGGTTGCGCCACAAGGTTTCCAGCAGGCGGTATTCGCTGCCGGTCAGCTGCGCGGGCGCACCTGCAAAAAAGACGTCGCAGCGCCCGTCGTCGAAGGTCAAACCGCCTTCCTCGGGTTTTTCGCTGCCAGCCCCGGGCTCGTTCGCCGTCAGGGCGTGGAAACGTCGTTCAAGGTCGACCCTGCGCAGGATCGCTTCGATGCGCACGCGAAGTTCATCCACGCTAAAGGGCTTGGGCAGGTAATCGTCGGCACCGTTCTGAAAGCCCGTGATGCGGTCGGCCTCGGCGCCCAGGGCGGACATGAGGATGATCGGCATTGTGTGGCGACGGCGCAGATGGGTGAGGATATCGAGGCCGTTCATGCCCGGCAGCAGGATGTCCATCAGCACCACATCGAACGGCTCGCGTTGCGCGCAGGCCAGTCCTTCGGCGCCGTTCTGGCACCAGGTCACCTGAAAACCACAGCGATCGAGCTGATCGTGAACGAAAGCGCCGAGCACGAGATCGTCCTCGATGGCAAGTATGTGGGGGCGGTGAATGCTGGCGGGAGTCATTGGCGTCTGCGATTGATTCTCAAGCCGGCGATTATTCAAGATTGCGCGCGGCGGGGCAATGCTGGCCTGCCGGTGCGTTATGCATCTTCAAGGCTCCCCGCACTGGGTCTCGGCAACGCACGCAATCTTGGCAGTACACAAAATCCGTAGGAGCCGGCTTGCTGGCGAACGCGGTGGATCTGAGAGCAAGATGTCGACTAACCCAATGGGTTCGCCAGCAAGCCGGCTCCTACGAGTCCTGGCCAGCCATAACATCCAGACTGGACTGCGGATCAGCGGCCGACCGTCACCCGTGCGCAGACACCCTACCCACCCGACCGACGCGCAAAATGACTACACTGCGCACTGATTGCGCGCCGCAGGCTGCCTTGGCGCAGTATCGGCGTGAATGCGTGCCGGGTTGATGGAGAACAAGTGTGCTGAAGAAAGTGGGCATCAAAGGCCGCGTCATGCTGCTGACCCTGCTGCCGGCCTGCCTGATGGCGGCCTTGCTGGGAGGGTATTTCACCTGGATGCAGCTAACGGAGTTGCAGACCCAGTTGCTCAAACGGGGCGAGATGATCGCCAACGAGCTGGCGCCGCTGTCGGCCTCGGCATTGGCCACGGGTGACCAGCCGATGCTTGAACGCATCGCCGGGCAAGTGCTGGAGCAGGCTGACGTGCGTGCCGTGTCGTTCCTCGATGCCAACCGGGCGATGTTGGCCCACGCCGGCCCGAGCATGATTAACCAGGCGCCCATCGGCAACAGCTCGCACATGCTGCAGCGCTCTGAAAACGACGCCACGCGTTACCTCATGCCGGTGTTCGGGCGCAGCCGTCACCTGACCGGCGACGTCGTGCCGGCCGAGGCCGACCGGTTGCTGGGTTGGGTCGAACTGGAGCTGTCGCACAATGGCACCCTCCTGCGCGGTTATCGCAGCCTGTTCCTCAGTTTGATCCTGATCGTCATCGGCCTCGGCCTGACCGCCATGCTGGCGCTGCGCATGAGCCGCACCATCAACGGCCCGATCACCCAGATCAAGCACGTCGTCGCCCAGCTCAAGGACGGCAATCTCGAAGCGCGGCTGCCGCCCATGGGCAGTTACGAACTGGACGAACTGGGTTCGGGCATCAACCGCATGGCGGCCACGTTGCAGAACGCCCAGGAAGAATTGCAGCACAGCATCGAGCAGGCCACCGAAGACGTGCGCCAGAACCTTGAAACCATCGAAATCCAGAACATCGAGCTTGACCTGGCGCGCAAGGAAGCCCTGGAAGCCAGCCGGATCAAGTCCGAGTTTCTGGCGAACATGAGCCATGAGATTCGCACGCCGCTCAATGGCATCCTCGGTTTCACCCACTTGCTGCAGAAAAGCGAGCTGACGCCGCGTCAGTACGACTACTTGGGCACCATCGAGAAATCCGCCGACAACCTGCTCAGCATCATCAACGAGATTCTGGATTTCTCCAAAATCGAGGCCGGCAAACTGGTCCTCGATGCGATCCCGTTCAACCTGCGCGATTTGTTGCAGGACACTTTGACCATCCTTGCCCCCGCCGCTCACGCCAAACAGTTGGAGCTGGTGAGCCTGGTGTATCGCGACACGCCGTTGTCGCTGGTGGGCGATCCGCTGCGCCTGCGGCAGATTCTGACCAACCTCGTCAGCAACGCCATCAAGTTCACCCGCGAGGGCACCATCGTGGCGCGGGCGATGCTGGAGGAAGAACAGGACACCACCGTGCAGTTGCGCATCAGCGTGCAGGACACCGGCATCGGCTTGTCCAACCAGGACGTGCGCGCGCTGTTTCAGGCCTTCAGCCAGGCGGACAATTCCCTGTCGCGGCACTCCGGCGGCACCGGGCTGGGGCTGGTGATTTCGAAACGACTGGTCGAGCAGATGGGCGGCGAAATCGGTGTCGAGAGCACGCCCGGCGAAGGTTCTGAGTTCTGGATCAGCCTGACGCTGCCAAAAACCCGAGACGACCTCGAAGACCTGCCCGCCCCGCCGCTGCTGGGCCGTCGCGTGGCCGTGCTGGAGCATCACGACCTGTCGCGGCAGGCGCTTGAGCATCAACTGGAAGACTGCGGCTTGCAGCCCATGGTCTTCAACAATCTGGAAAACCTCATCAATGGCGTGACGGTGGTGCATCAGACGCCCCACGCCATCGACATGGCCGTGCTCGGCGTCACCGCCCACGAGCTGCCGCCCGAGCGTCTGCGCCAGCAGATCTGGGACCTGGAAAACCTCAACTGCAAAGTGCTGGTGCTGTGCCCGACCACCGAACAGGCGCTTTATCAATTTTCCGTGCCGGACGCGTACAACCAGCTACAGGCCAAGCCGGCGTGTACGCGCAAATTGCGTCGCGCGCTGTCGGAATTGATCCAGCCCAAGCAGTTGCGCAACGAGGTGCCGGAGCCGCTGTCGAGCCGGCCGCCGCGCATTCTCTGCGTGGACGACAATCCGGCCAACCTGTTGCTGGTGCAGACCTTGCTCGAAGACATGGGCGCCAAGGTCATGGCCGTGGACAGTGGCTATGCCGCGGTGCAGGCGGTGCAGGACGAACCCTTCGATCTGGTGCTGATGGACGTGCAAATGCCCGGCATGGACGGACGTCAGGCCACCGAGGAAATACGCAGCTGGGAGAGCGACCGCCAGGCCTCTTCGCTGCCGATCGTCGCCCTCACCGCCCACGCCATGGCCAACGAAAAGCGCGCGCTGTTGCAGAGCGGGATGGACGATTATCTGACCAAGCCGATCAGCGAACGCCAACTGGCTCAAGTGGTGTTGAAGTGGACCGGGCTGGCGCTGCGCAATCAGGCGCCGGAGCGGCACGTCGAAATTGCCCAGGGCGCCATCAATCTGCAGGTACTCGATCACGAGGAAGGGCTGCGGCTGGCGGCTGGCAAAGCCGATCTGGCGGCGGACATGCTGGCGATGCTGCTGGCCTCACTTGCCACCGACTGCCAAGCGATACGCAACGCCCGCGAGGCCAAGGATAACGTCGCGTTGATCGAACGCGTCCACCGCCTGCACGGCGCCACCCGTTACTGTGGCGTGCCGCAACTGCGCGCAGCCTGCCAGCGCAGTGAAACGTTGCTGAAGCAGGAATCGGCTGACAGCGACAAGGCACTGGATGAATTGGAGAAGGCCATCGACCGCCTGGAAACCGAGGCCCGCGTGAGCGCTTGATCTGGGTCATCAGGTTGTTGTGCGGTGATCTGTAGGCTGCGATGTTTCGCGAGCAAGCTCACGCCTATCGCGGTTGGAGCCCCTGAGCCACGTTCGACGGAAAACTGCAGGCCCATCTAACAAGGAGCAGCCATGCGCACGCTTATCTACAGCAGCCAGACCTACGACCGCGAAAGCTTCCTTGGCGCGCAGGTGCCGCCCGGCATCGAACTGCATTTCCAGCCCGCGCGGTTGACGCTGGACACGGTGGCGCTCGCCGATCAGTACGAGGTGGTGTGTCCGTTCATCAATGATGACCTGAGCGCGCCGATACTGGAGCAACTGGCGGCGGGCGGCACCCGGCTCATCGCCCTGCGATCGGCGGGTTTCAACCACGTTGATCTGGCCGCCGCTCAGCGCCTTGGCATGGGCGTGGTTCGGGTCCCGGCCTATTCGCCCCATGCCGTGGCCGAACACGCGGTGGCGCTGATCCTCTCGCTCAACCGCCATCTGCACCGTGCCTATAACCGCACCCGCGACGGTGATTTCAGCCTGCACGGGCTGACCGGTTTCGATCTGGTGGGCAAGACCGTCGGCGTGGTCGGCACCGGGCAGATTGGCGCGACATTCGCGCGGATCATGGCAGGCTTCGGCTGCCAATTGCTGGCCTACGATCCGTACCCTAACCCGGAGGTCCAAGCACTGGGCGCCCGCTATCTGCCCCTCGACGAACTGCTCGCCGAAGCACACATCATCAGCCTGCACTGCCCGCTCAACGAGCACACCCGGCATCTGATCAACCCGGACTCGTTATCGCGCATGCAGCGCGGGGCGATGCTGATCAATACCGGTCGCGGGGCGCTGGTCAACACGCCTGCGCTGATTGACGCACTCAAAAGCGGCCAGTTGGGCTACCTCGGGCTGGACGTTTATGAAGAAGAAGCGCAGCTGTTCTTCGAAGACCGTTCGGACCTGCCGCTGCAGGACGATGTGCTGGCCCGCCTGCTGACGTTCCCCAACGTGGTAATCACCGCCCATCAGGCGTTCCTGACCAAAGAAGCCCTCGGCGCCATCGCCCAGACGACGCTGGATAACATCAGCGCCTGGGCCGCAGGCAGCCCGCAGAATGAAGTGCAGTGATGGCCCGTGCTCGCGGCCGCGAACCCGGCGGCAGCGGGCATTCCTCCTCTAAAGTGTTAGCATGCGCGCCTATTTGGAGACCCCCATGGCCGAACACGATTTCCGTTACAGCATGCTCACCCCGCAACACACCCTGATCGAATGCCGAAGCCTGGCGGTTGGTCGCTACCAAGTGACCGGCAACGGCGGCTCGATCAAGCCCGAGGATGTGCTGCTGGTCACGGTCAAGGGCAGCAAAGAGCTGTACATGCGCCTGAACGTTGAAAAAGTCCGCCACCTGATCAACCCGACGGGCCAGTGGGTGGCCGTGGCCAACGGCCCGGCGTTCACCGAGCTGGCGATTCACCAGTGGAAAGTGAACTGCAACGACTGTGGAAAAGAGCGCGACATCGAATTCATGGTCGATGGCAAAGACGGCAAGAAAGCCCTCAAACCCGCCGCCACCGCGCGCATTCAGGAACTGGGCTGGAAGGTCGTCGGCGAAAACCACCTGTGCCCGGCCTGCGCCAAGAAAGCCGCATGAAACCGCTGTTGCTGACGCTGTTGGCAGCCACGCTGCTGGCGGGCTGTGCCAACAACACCGAGGCACTCAAGCAGGACCACGGCTACGTGCTGGAATGGATCGGTGAACGGCCGTTGATCGACAATAGCCACCTGACCATGACCCTGGGTAACGATGGCCGCGCCTACGGCAACGCCGGCTGCAACCACTGGTTCGCGTCGTACCGGCTGGAGGGCGATGCGATCAGCTTCGGCCCGGTCGGCAGCACCCGCAAACTGTGCGCCCCGGCGCTGATGGAACAGGAACGCCGGTTCCTTGAAGCCGTGGGCAAGGTCCAGCGGTGGGACATGTCCCAGACCGCGCAGTTGCGGTTGTGGCCTGCACAGGGCAAACCGTTGCGGTTTTGGCTGGAAGAGAACTAACAAAACTGGCGCAGTCAGCCAGGCGTCGGTGACGAAGACCTCAACTCCGTGGTTTGCGCGCCGGAGTTGGCAGGTGGGGACTCAGCAAGCGGCACCTTGCCGAAACATCCCTTGAGCGTGGTCAGTCCATCGCTCAAGGAAGGTTTGGGAGTGCCGTTGAGAGCAGGCGCGAAACTACAGGGAACTCACCTCCGGATTCAAGCGTTCCAGCACCCGCCTGCCATTGCCGCCGCCGAACACACTCATCAGGTCCATGACCCGCACCGGGTCTTTGGGATCGATGGTCAGTTCGATGCCGTCGTTTTTGCCCTTGAACAGTTTGACCATCAGCTCGCAGCCATCACTGAGCATCGGGGCGTTTTCGCGCATTCCGCTTTCACAGCTTTTCTGCCAGTTATCCAGGCTTTTCTCGAACCAGGCCTGGCGCTGTTTGTCGGCGCTGCCCGCGGTGGGGTCCAAGGGCGTGGCGTAGCGTTGCTGAAGCAATGCACTCCGTTTGACCATGCCCTTGTCCTTGAAGCTGACTTTCAAGTCGCTCAACTCCGCTCGGGCGAATGCGCCTTGCACGCCTTGCACAGCCAGCCCGAGCACCTCATAGCCAGACGATTTATCGCCGTGCTGCAGATCATTGACCGCGCGGTGAAGGCCTTTGACGTTATCCATGCGGTAGCTGGCGCTGAAAGTGAACAGGTCTGGCATGTCCACGAAGGTTTCACCCGTCGCACGAGTGGCGTCGTCGTCCAGGTCCACGGACAGCATGAGGTCGAACGGTTTGAGTTCGTTGCGGCCGCTGCTTAACAACGGGCCGAAACTATTCACGCCTCTCAAACCGCCGCCCATGCCCATCATGCTGGCCATGGCGCCCAGTTCCTGCAGCCCCTGCAGCGAGCCATTGGACGCCTGTACGCCGGTGGCTTCGATGCGCACGCGGGAGCGGCTGTCATTGTTGATCAAGTCGGTGAGAGTGACTTTGTCGGCACGCAAACCGCCTGCCTTGCCCTCACCAAACTCGACGCCCTTTAGCACGACCTTGCCACCCAATGGCGAAGAGCTGACGGAGTCCCAACTGATGGCGCCGCTGAGATGATTGTCATAGACGAAGTCATCGAGGCGCTTCTGGGCCTGCTTGCTGGCGTAGGCACACAAGCCGAAATAGCCCGCAGCGACTATCGCCACAGCGGCAGCAGGGACGAGCAGTCTTTTCTGGATCATTGCGCATCCCCCTCTATATTGCGGTCAGGCCAGGCCTGTTTGATTACCTGGCGCGCCGCGTCGGGTGTCCAGCTGTCGTCGCCCAGTTGCATGCGCATGATTCTGAGTGGATCACGCAAGTCTGTGCAGCCGTCTTCGGTGCAGGCTTGCAGGTAGTTGACCGCCACCAGGGTCAGCGGCAGGTCTTCGCCGTCTCGCTTGACCGGGTCCAGCGTGACCTCGCCTTTGGCCAGGAACCAGCCCTTCTCGGGCTTCAGGTTGGCGCCCACCATGTCCAGCTGCGACTCATAGGGGTAATCGGTTTCCCAACGGCCATCGGTCTTGCCGACTATATGGACGATCTGGCTGTACGCCGCTTTGCCGCCGGCGACCAGACGCGCATACCCTCCTCCGGAAGTGGGTGCATAGCTGACGTCAGTCAGCAGTCGAGACTGGATGTATTTCGAGTCGGTGCTTTCGGTCTTCAGCTGAGCGAATTGCTGAAGTTGGGTCTGGGCCTGATAGCCTGCCTGTTCCTGTTTGCGCTGCTCTTCGTACTGGCGCTGACGGTCGGCCGCCCGTTTTTGCTCGGCCACCTGCGCTTCATGCCTGAACAGATAGTTGTTGGCGTTTTGCGGGTTGAACTGCCAGGTTTTGCTGCTCCAGTTGCGGCTTATGTTTGTTTCATAAAGCCAGCTGTCGCGATCATTCTTGACCACGCCCTGCGCCACATCCCGGACAGCGATGAAGTTAACGTTCGGGGTTTTAGGCTGGACCTGGTCAAGGGCGCCGAGGGCGCTGAATACCGTGGTTTTGATGGTTTCAAGCTGGCGAAAAAGCTCTTGGTTCTCGGTCACGGCCACCAGCGTCGGGCTGCGCGTGTCCCAATAGCCACTCCAGCTGTGAGACGCTTGCAACAGGTAATGCACGCGGCTGGCTGGGTCACTGGCAAGGAGCATCAGGGCGTTTTTCTGATTGTCGAAGCCCACGACAGGTAACTGTGGCGCCTGACTGTTGAACGGCATGCCGTGATGAAAACTGCCTTGATATTCCTTCAGCTTCACCCCGTCCGCCCGCAACAGCACCACGCCTCCCTCGCCGGCCGCGTAGCCATCGGAACCACAGGTCACACCGGTGGATTTGGCACTCACGTACTGAGCGTCACCCTCCGGTTTGTACGTCGTACGAAACAGGCAACCGTTCTGGTCTTTGAGTTCGAAGAAAAAGGTAGCGGCCTTGATCGCGTCGCTCTCAGCCGGCGGCGTCCAGCCGGATACGGCAAACGCCGGCGTCACAGGGGTGGTCGCGGCGGGTGCAGGCGACGCGGGCACCGGCACCGACTCCGACGGTTGTGGCGCCGCAGCAGCAGGCGCAGCGGTGGGCGACGGGACTGGCGCTGCAGCAACAGCCGGGGCAGGCGCAGGCGCAGGAGCAGGAGCAGGAGCAGGAGCAGGCGCAGGCGCAGGCGGTGGGACCGGATTCGCAGCCACGGCCTGGGAAGGCGCGGACGCGGGCGGAGGAACCGGATCAGCAGCCACAGCGGGTGCAGGCGCAACCGGCGCGGGAACCGGGGTTGGCTCGGGGACAGGCGCAGCGGCCACTTCGGCAGGCGATGCGGCCGGCGCGATGGCGCCGGCCACATGGCTGGACCATTCCTCAGCCTTGGCAGCCGAGCCATTGGCAACGAGCTGGCCCTGGGCGTTGTAGCTTTTCCACGTCACGGTGGCAGCACTCGGGCACTGGCTGGCCAGCGGGCCTCCGAGTTTGGGCAGCAGACGCGCCACCGCGTCGTTGTCCGGCTTGCCTGCAAAGGCAAAACGCAGCGCCAGCGGATTCGCGCACCACGGCTGATTGCCGGCGTGATCAATGAATACTTCGACGTTCTCGCCCTTGGAAAACGCCAACCGGTAGGCCGCCGCGTCGGCGCCCGCGCACACGGCGAGCCCCAACAGGGCCAGGGGCAGTTGTTTGCTCACGTTTCTCATCAGATCAGTTCCCAGGCGCCGTCACCCGCCTGACAGGCCTTCACGGTCTGCTTCTCGGCCTGACTGTCCTTGGCTTTCACGTCGTAGGTAATGGTGCGGCAGGTGGTTTGTGCGGTCAGCTTGTCTTCCACCGGTTTGGCATCGATGGCGTCAAGGTCCACGCCTTGCCTGGCGGCGCTGGCAGCGTCGAGGTTGTCCAGGTCAGTGGCGCTGTCGGCGGCGGCTTTCGTAGTCGCACTGCTGGCAACCGCTACGGCTTTGGGCGCGACGGCTTCCACCAGCGGGGCATACACGTAGCCGACGGTGACGCCGCGGCGGCCGACCATGATCCAGTCATTGTGGGTGCGGCCCAGGGCGGTGAATGTCGAGCTCGGGGGCAATCCGCCCACTTTCTCGGCATTGCTGTCCGGGGCGCTGCGCAGGTTGGCGGACTTGATGGCGCGGTAGGGTTTGTTGAGCACGGTCATGTCAGTGACCGGCTGGATCTTCGGGAGGCGTTTGACGGCGACTTGGCGAGATTCGGTTGCGGTACTCACCGGGGTGATTTGCGCGCTGCTACCGCTGTGGTCGGACTGCCATTGGGTGGCCTGGCCGTCTTGATTTCTATTGAGCACTTGCTGGGTTTGCGCAGCGAGGGCCAGTCGGTCTGTTTCATCCATTTTCGCGCCGATGGTTTTACCCAACAATGCGCCGGCCAGGCCGCCGATCAACATCGCTGCGGTTCGCCCGCCGCCCCCGCCAATGCGGCTGCCGATCAGTACGCCCGCGGCACCGCCGATGACCGTGCCAATGTTTTCCTTGTTGGCCCAGTCGCTACCCGACGTGGCGCAACCGGATGAAAAACCGATGCTTAATACGAGCAATACGGCCGTGGCTTTTTTTGCAAAACCCATCGCACAGTCCTCTGGCGTAAAAAGGGATCTGCAGGGATGAGTCAGCTCATTGCACACATAGACCGGTCTTCATCCCTGAAGAAGTGCGCGGATTACACACAAATTCGAAAAGAGTCACAACCGTTTTATGGCCGACAGGCGGTTGTGAGAGAAGGACCGTGAGCTGCGACTGGAGCAAAAGGCCTCAAGGCAAGACTTGGCATTCGGGTCGGCGGGTGGCTTTGGGTCGTTTATGCCGTTCGCGACAGGTAGCAATAGGCCAAGGTACGTGTATCAGAGACTTTTCTGGCCGATTTCTGACGAATCTGGCTAGCCGCTTTGGGTTGGCTTTATTGAAAAACGCTGCTGTCGTTTCGTACACGCGCAGGATCGCGAGGAGCCTTAAGCCAATAGTCGTAAGCTATGAAAGGCGGCCATGCGCCTTCCGCGGACCCAGATCTGCGGTTGCTCCATATGCTTAACAACGACGACTTACGTATAGCAAGTCCTCGGTCAGGTGGGACGGTTTGGCATGAAATGTCGGTTTTTCGGCTTATACGGTTAAATCTCCAAGGCTAGGATGTGCTGCCTACAGCATGTAGAACTCTGAGGCATTGTCCTTTGCTTGCCCTCTCACAACCGGAAATGACGGAATCTGAAGTGCGCTAGAGGCCAACCCTATCGTTGTAAATGTCCGTTAGGACTCGAATGGTCTTTGTTCTGTTTCCTCAAGGCTCAATTTACAATCAGGAATCACTATGAATATTGAAGTAAAAAATAAATCTATCGTACTTAAAGCTTTCGATGCTTTATTCAATCAACGTGACTACGATGCGGCCGAGGCGTATTGGTCTGCGGACTATGTTCAGCACAGCGCGCTTATCCCTCCAGGACGGCAGGGGTTATTTGACTTGATCAAAAGTTTGCCTAATACACTGACGTATGAACCCAGCGTAATAATGGCCGAGGATGACAAAGTGATGGTTCATGGCCGTTTCTCTGGAAACGGTAGTCCGACTGCGCTCATCGCAGTAGACATCGTGCGTCTCGAAAATGGCATCCTGGTCGAACACTGGGACGTGCTTCAGGAGGAGGCCACGACAGTCAGTTCTGCCAGCGGCCTACCGATGTTCGGCGCACGTTTCCCGGAGTCAATTGAGTAAAAGGGCGAGCTGCGACGATCCAATAATGGCCTCTGAGCTTAAATGGCGCTTCGGGGCGGGCACGTGTCCGCCCCGGCTGCGCCAACGGGGTTTCATACTCGTTAGTTCAATAGCGAGGGATTTAACAAGCATGAGTCGTCACACGATCAGTTTCAGGGGAGTTTGAGTCCCGCTCTTTGCTGCATCCAGCAACTGATGCAGGCGCAATGCATCGTTGAACGTTGCCGCCGCATGGGTGCCTTCGGCAACATCCTGCGCATACACGTGATAGAGCTCTGCCAGTTCAAGCACGGCTGACGGCAATGAGGAGGTCGGCAGGCGCTGATAATTCTCAGGAACGGGCAACACTTCCAGCGTCAGGTTATCGCCATGCGCGCCCTCGACCACATAGTCATCACCGACATCGCCAAACGCCGAACGGTTGGTGATTTTCAGATCCCCCTGGTCGCCGGTGATGTCGATCTGCACACCCGAGCCGTTGCGTTTGCCGCCTTCGATGTGGATCGAAATGACGCCACCGTCTTCGAGCATGCCGCTGAGTACGAACTGGTCGGGGGCGGTACTGTCGAGCACTTCACCGGTTTCCTTGATCGTCACTTTCGCGAACTGGTTGACCATCAACCCCGAGACACTTACTGGCCAGCCGGTTGCGGTGAAGAGCATGTCGAGGAAGTGTCCGGCGTAGATGGCAATGACGCTGGAGAAGTTTTCCTCGGGGGCGGTCCAGCGCAGGGCGTTGGGGCGCAGGGCCTGGAAGTAATTCATGCTGACGTGCATCCGCACGGAGCGCACCTTGCCGACGTAGCCTTGTTGCAGCAGGTCTTGCAGGTAGCGGTTGTGCGGCGCGTGGCGGCGTTGCAGGCCGACGATGTGACGCACGCCGGCATCTTTGGCCAGGTGCACCAATTGTTCGGACTCTGCGGTGGTGGTGGTCAACGGCCATTCGCAGTAGACGTCTTTGCCGGCAGCGATGGCGGCGCGCACGGTTTTTTCGTGCTGCGGGGCGGTATTGAGCACCACGACCAGATCGACTTCAGGGTTGTTGACCAACGCGTCGACCGTGTCAGCGATCTGGCTGATGGCGTACTCGCTAGCCACGACTTCGGCGCGTTCACGGCGTTCGCTGTACACCGCTTGCAGGTGATATTGCGGCAACAGGTTCAGCACGCGCAGATGGCCGTGGCGAGCCCAGTTGCCAACGCCAATGATGCCGACGCGAATAGGGGAATGTGCAATTGTCATGGGAATGTTCTCGTAGGGTTTGGCTGACGAGGTGAAGTCTAGGGAGCGCAGCCCCGCTGAAAAACCGGCTAAAGGGCCGAACACTGCGGACAGGAAAGGCGCTAATGGCGGTACGCCTGTTCGATTGCGGAACGATTGATCCGCAGTGATCGGAGCTGCGCACTGTTTTTCTGCAGTGATCAGATACCTAGCATGGCGCCACTCATTACTTGGAGCTTTGCCATGAACGATCTATCTGCATCACCGGCCACCGCTGCGCTCGCGCCAGCGGAGCCGTCCTCCTGGCGCGACTGGCTGTCGGTGTACGCGGTTGCCTTGGGCGCTTTTGCCTTTGTCACCACCGAATATCTGCCGGTCGGCGTCCTGCCGCAAATTGCCAATAGCCTGGGCATCACCGATGGTATGGCCGGGTTGATGGTAACCGTGCCCGGCATGGTAGCGGCAGTGTCGGCGCCGGCAATAATGCTGGGCGCGGGACGCATGAACCGGCGACACCTGTTGCTGCTGTTGACCCTGGTGCTGGTGGCGTCCAACGTGGTTTCGGCGGTGGCATCGTCATTACCGATCATGTTGTTGGGGCGCGGCTTGTTGGGGGTGGCGCTGGGTGGATTCTGGGCGGTGGCGATTGCAGCTGCCGGGCGGTTGGTCAGCGAGTCAAAAGCGGCGAAAGCGACGGCACTGATCTTTGCCGGGATTACCTTGGCGACGGTGTTCGGTGTGCCGTTTGGTACGTTTGTCAGCACGCTGTTTTCATGGCGGATGTCGTTTGCAATGACCGCAGGATTAGCGTTGCTGGCGCTGGCTGCTCAGTGGCTGACGCTACCCTCGCTGCCTTCCCGCGAGGGTTTGAAGGTGCGCGCGCTGTTGGCGTTTTTGTCACGCAGCAATGCCCGCCGCAGCATGCTTTTGCTCGGTACGGTGGTGGCGGCGCATTTCACGGCGTACACCTACATTGCGCCGTTCCTTGGACATGACGCGGGTTTCTCGCCGAGTGCAATCACTGCGATTCTGTTGGGCTTTGGCCTGGTCGGCATGTTGGCGAACTTCGCCATGGCCGGGAGCATCACCACGCACTTGCGAGCGTCGCTGGGCGCCGTGGTGTTGCTGATGGTGATCGCGCAATTGGCCTTGCCCGGGTTGCAGGGTTGGGGCGTGACGTTGGCGGTGCTGGTGTGGGGTGTTGCCTACGGTGCAATTCCGCTGGGCGTGAGCAGCTGGATGCAACTGACGTCGCCGCAACTGCCGGAAGCCAGTTCCGCCATGTTGGTGACCACGTTTCAGGTGGCGATTGCTTCGGGTTCGCTGTTTGGCGGCTTGATGGTTGATCACGCCGGCGTGTCTTCAGCGTTGTGGCTAGGCGCCGCCATCGGTGTGCTTGGTTTGGCGGTGATGCTCAGCTTCGGTCTCGGCAAAGCGCCGATTGCCGAGGCACTGCAACGCTGATTCAAACCTTCAAGATGTTGTCTTTGAAAAAATCGATCAACACTCGCAACCTTGGTGCGGTCTGCTTCGACGCAGGCCAGAGCATCCACAGGTTGCCGGTGTGGTCGGTGTAGTCCGCCAACACCACTTTCAGCCTTCCATCGGCCAACGGCTGACGGATTGAAAAATCCGGCAGGCAGGCAATCCCCACCCCATCCAGCGCCAGATACGTCAGTGGATCCATCGTGGTGCAGGTCATGGCCTTCGATAGATTCGGCTCGATGTGTGTCTCGCCGATGCGCAGCGGCCAACGCTCGATCATCCCGGTGGCCGGAAACTTGTGCAGCAGGCACACGTGGCGTGTCAAATCGTCCGGGTGTGTCGGATCGCCATGGCGTTCCAGATACGCTGGCGATGCCACCAACTGCAATTGATACCCCCCCAGCTTGCGCGCCATCAGCCGCGAATCCTGCGGTGCGCCCGTGCGGATCACCGCGTCGAACCCTTCCTCGATCACGTCCACCATGCGGTCGGACATGTCTACGTCCAGCTCGATGTCCGGGTAGGCACGTATGAACCCGGCCAGTACCGGCATGATCAACACGTTCTGGATCGGCACGCTAACGCGCACCTTGCCGCGCGGGGTAGCGGACAGTTCCAGCAATTCCATTTCTGCCGCTTCCACTTCGCTGAGAATGCGCTTGCAGCGGTCAAGGAACAGCTCGCCTTCGGTGGTCAGGGTGACACTGCGGGTGCTGCGATGGAACAGCCGCACCCCCAGGCGTTCTTCCATGCGCGCCACGCTCTTGCCTACGGCGGAGGATGAGATCTCCAGTAAGCGACTGGCTTCGGTAAAGCTGCGGGTTTCGGCCACATGAATGAAGGCCGTGATGCCGCTGAGGCTGTCCATCATTTGAGATGTACTCGGAGCTGGGAAGGGTCAAGGCATAGTAGAGGCGGGCGGGGAGATTAAAAAGGGAAGTAATAGGGAGCGAGGCGCATTGATTCATCGCTACTCAGCGGCGACGCGGCCCTCATCCAGTCGCTGCTGCTGCGATCGATTGTCGATGATCCGCAAAAGGTGTCGGGTTCGGTAGCGGGCTATCTCATCAATACAGGTTCAAAACTTATCCTTATCGACACGGACACCGGAGGCCGTTGGAGACGGGGCAAGGAAGACACCGGCTATTCATGGGTGAGTCTGCCAATCCTGCAGCCAGTGAGATGTCCCGAAACGTCGGTATTTCGACCCATCTGCTTCTTAGCTCGCGCCTAGCATAGACCTTGAATTCACAGCACGGGCAACCCGCCCGTCTACCCGAAATCAGGAGAAGGCATGAGCACTATCGAACACGTCATTCTTGTACACGGTGCTTGGGCCGACAGCACCAGCTGGAACAAATCGCGCGCCTTGATGGAAGCCGCTGGCCTGAGTACGACCACGGTCAACCTGCCGCTGACATCGCTGGCAGCAGATGCCGATGTCGTGTCCCAGGCCATCGCCGCCGCTCCAGGACCGGTGTTGCTGGTGGGCCATTCCTATGGCGGTGCGGTCATCAGCGAGGCAGGTGTTCACGTCAAGGTGGCGGGCCTCGTCTATATCAACGCCTTTACCCCTGACATTGGCGAATCAGCTTTGGGGCTGACCGCGTTGGCCGGGCCGTCGCTGATGAGTACCGAGATCCGCATAGATCAGGCGGGCTCGTCGAGCCTCACTTACGAGGGTGTCCATGATGGCTTTGCTCAGGATGTGAGTGCGCAGGAGAAGCGTCAGCTGTTTGAAAACCAGCGTCCGACTGCTATAGCCGCACTCACCGCACCACTCAGTCAAGCCGCCTGGCAGGACAAGCCCAGCTGGTATCTGGTGGCGACCCTTGATAACGCCATAGCACCGGCACTTCAAGAGCTGATGGTGAAGAAGATTGGCGCCGTCAGCGACCATGTGGATGCGGGCCATTGCTCAATGGTTTCTAAACCTGCGGCTGTCGCCGATCTGGTCATCCGCGCTGCCAAGTAACCGATATTTCCACTCCATTGTTCAGGCTTTGCATTTTTGTAATCTCAGAGGACTCACCCATGAAACTCACTCAAAACACCATCTTCATTACCGGCGGCGGCTCTGGCATCGGCCGTGGGCTGGCCGAAGCACTGCACAAACTGGGAAACCAGGTAATTATCTCAGGTCGGCGCAAGAGCCATCTGGAAGCTGTCGTTGCAGCCAACCCGGGCATGCACGCTGTCGAACTGGATATCACCGATCCAGCCAGTATTACCGCCGTCGCGAAACAGTTGATCAACGAATTCCCGCAGCTCAATGTGCTGATCAATAACGCCGGGATCATGTTGCCGGACACTGCGGCCGGCCAAGTGGATGACGAATTGCTGGCGTCGACCGTTACCACCAATCTGATGGGCCCCATCCGCATGACTTCGGCGCTGATCGAGCACCTCAAGAAGGCCGATGACGCCTATGTGGCGTACACCTCTTCAGTACTCGGTTTCGTACCCATGGCGCTGACGGCGGTGTACAGCGCCACCAAGGCCGCGCTGCATTCTTATGCACTGTCTCAGCGCTTCATGCTGCGCGATACCTCGGTCAAAGTGCTGGAAATCGCGCCGCCATGGGTACGTACTGAGCTGATGGATAGCTCCGAAGCGGAACTGGCGATGCCATTGGATGAGTTTATTGCCGAAACGATAGCGGTGCTGGGCACGGACGCGGTGGAAATTCTTGTCGAGCGGGCCAAGCCAATGCGCGCTAATGCCGGGGCGGATGAACACGCCTTTGTCACTGAGTTCAACACACAGATATTGGAACTCTACGCCCAGTGAGCATCCTGCGGCGCTTGCATGAGTGCGGGCGGCGTTATCCGGACATCGACAGCTCGATCTCCATGATCGCCAGCATTACAGCGAAAAAGTCCGAAGTGTTGGGAGACACGGCCCATTTATTCACTTCGGAAAATCACCTTTACTGATGGCAAGCGCCCCAACCCCGAAAGCCCCCATGGCTATCGACCCGGGCAAATATCCAATGGCCTTACACATACACTACAACCGAGGCAACCATGTCCAAACTTCATTCCCCAGTTAAAGTCGGGCGGTTCACCTTCGCCCACCGCATTGTATTGGCACCGCTGACCCGCATGCGTGCCGAAGATGGTGCTCGTCCTGGCGCTCTGATGGCCGAGTACTACGCCCAGCGCACTTCCGAAGGCGGTTTCCTGATCGGTGAAGCCACCATCGCCGCGCCAAATGGCAACGGCTATCTCGGCGCACCAGGCCTGTTCGACGACAGCCAGATCGTGGGCTGGAAACACGTCACTGACGCAGTGCACGCTAAAGGCGGAAAGATCTTTCTGCAGCTTTATCATGCGGGTCGCCAATCCAATGTCGACGTGCAGCCTGCAAACAGCATCCCAGTCGGCCCATCGGAAGTCCTGCACGGCGGCGTGGCTTACACTACCGAAGGTTGGGTATCCAATACCCCGAACCGCGCCCTGACCATCGAAGAAATCGCAGACCTGGTAGAAAATTTCCGCACCGCTGCCGAACGCGGCGTGAAAGCCGGTTTTGACGGCGTCGAACTGCATGGCGCCAACGGTTATCTGGTTGATCAGTTCCTGCAGGACAACAGCAACAAGCGCACTGACATTTACGGAGGCTCGTTCGAAAACCGCGCTCGTTTCCTGTTGGAAGTGACCAACGCGCTGATTTCCGTGTGGGGCAGCGACCGTGTGGCCGTACGTGTTGGCCCGAGCGGCAGCTGGGGTGACATGGGCGACAGTGATCCAGAAGGCCTGTTTACCTACGTCGCACAACAGCTGGCGCCGCTGAACCTGGCTTACCTGCACCTGATCGAGCCGCGCATCCTGGGCAACATCGAGGACGAGAATGCTGACCCGGCGCCGGTCGCAGCCCAACTGATGCGCAAACACTACAAAGGCGTGATCATTGCTGCCGGTGGCTTCAACGGCGAATCCGCCGAGGCCATCATTCAGGCTGGCGACGCCGACCTTGTGGCCTTCGGTCGCCACTTCATCGCCAACCCGGATTTGCCGGAGCGTCTGCGTCGAAATCTGCCCCTGAACGCTTATGACCGTCCGACCTTTTTTGGCGGTACCGAGGTGGGTTACACCGACTACGAGTTCTATAAAGAACAAGCGATTGCGTAACGTCTTTCGCCAAGCTCGAGTTGCTTTAGCACAGAGACCAAACGAAGCCCCCTCGCAGGGGCTTTTTTATGTGTACCCGCGATCTACAGGGCGCCATCACTTTTTCACAGCTGGAATACCATGAACTCAACCCACTTCATTAAAAGCAACCGCCCGCTGTATTGGCTGGCCTTAGGCACGTTTGCCGTGGGTACCGAAAGCTTCATGATCGCGGGCTTGCTTCCCGGAATGGCGAAGGATCTTGGCGTTAGCGTTGCCACTGCTGGCCAGTTGGTCACGGTATTTGCTCTGGCCTATGCACTGAGCTCTCCAGTGCTGGCTGCGCTGACCGGGAACCTGAACCGGCGCAGGCTGATGATCGGTGCCATGTCGATATTTGCGCTGGCCAATCTGCTGGCCTTCACGGCCAGTGGCTATTGGTCGTTGATGGCCGCGAGAGTGGTGCTGGCACTCGCGGCGGCAGTGTATGTACCCGGTGCGAACGCACTGGCCAGCGTGGTCGTGCCGCCCGAACAGCGGGGCCGCGCCATCGCTATCGTCAACGGTGGTCTGTCGCTTGCCATTGCCCTGGGTGTTCCGGCGGGCACTGTACTGGGGGCGGCAATGGGTTGGCGCGCCACGTTCGGCAGCGTCGCGATCATTACCTCGTTGGCCGTTGCCGGTTTGCTGATAGGCCTTCCACGCGAGATAGGAACCGGACTCGCTACTGCCAGCCTGCGCCAGCGAATTTCAACTGCGGCTCAGCCTGCAATTATGCATACGCTGCTGATCACTACCTTGTGGGCGATGGCGAGCTACACCACTTACACCTATCTCGCTCCGCTTTTGGAAGCCACCACCCTTATAAATGGCTCGGCAATAGGTATCGTGCTATTTGGCTGGGGTGTTTCGGCCGCAATCGGCCTGGCCATCAGCGGCCGGGCGGTTGACCGCAAAGGGCCACGCGCAGTGATCCTTCCAGCGTTGGCGACATCCACTACAGCGTTCATCGTCCTGTCGCTGGCGCCGCACTTTATCGACAAACAGTTCGCAGTTGTGCCGATAGTCCTCGCCATCGCTGCATGGGGCGTGGCGCACTGGGCTTTTTATCCTGCCCAGCAAACCACGCTGGTCGGTGTGGCTGGCGTTGCGAGCGCGCCAGTGGTGTTGTCGCTCAACGCGTCCTTCATGTACCTCGGTTTTTCACTAGGTGCGGGTCTCGGCTCTCTGACATTGCATTACAGCTCATTGCCCAACCTTGGTTTTGTCAGTGCCTTCTGCGCAGCAACGGCCTTGGTCTTGGTCTATACATCCGGCCGCCGACCTGCACCGCAACTTCAACCTTCAACTTAAATAACCTACACGCTCAAAAAGTGGCGTTCCAAGAATGGATAACGGCGGCCCATAGCCGCCGTTATTCTGCTGCGAAAAAAATACAAGCTTATACCTCAGCGTTGGAACCGAAGGTCCGGCGCAACGATTGCGGGGATTGACCATATACGCGCAGGAAGGCCCGGCGCATACGCTCACGGTCGCCAAAGCCGGTCTCCGAGGCCACCGCTTCAAGCGTTAGTCGCCCCTGTTCGATCATCAATCGGGCGGCCTCCAGACGTAGATTCTCAATGGCCTTGGCGGGGGAGCTTCCGGTCTGCTCGCGAAAGCTTCGACTGAATTGCCGAGGACTCAGGCACGCCGCATCCGCCAGGTCTTCTACGGAAAGGTCGCGACGAAGGTTTTTTCGAGCAAAGTCCAGCGATTGCTGAATGCGGTCGGAGCTCGGACTCAGTTCAAGCATCGCCGAATGCTGGGACTGCCCACCCGCGCGGCGATGGTATAACACCAGCCGCTGCGACACGGTTCGGGCCAGAGCGGCACCGTAATCTTTCTCGACCATACCGATGGTTAAATCGAGCGCAGCGGTCATGCCTGCCGAGGTCCAGATCTTTCCATCGATGATGAAGATGCGATCTTCTTCTACTTTTATTGCGGGATATCTATCGCGCATTTCCTTGGCACGAGCCCAGTGCACTGTGGCTCGGCGCCCATCGAGCAATCCGGACTCGGCAAGTGCGAACGCACCGACGCACAAAGCGCCCACCCGCCGTGAATCTGCATTGGCTTCAACCAGAAAGGAGTGAATGCCGTCCGACGCCGAACTGCGATCCATTGCACCGCTGATCAAGACGGTATCGAAATCAGTATTGTTGAACTGCTGAGTATCAACCGAGGTGAACAGGGAGCTGGCGACCAAGCCGCCATGCTCGGATAGCACACTGATGTCGTAGAGTTTTTCGCCCGCGGCCAGGTTGGCAAACTCGAAAGCTGAAAGCGCAGCAAGGCTCATCACCTGAAAATCGGGCCGTACGACTAACGCCACACTTTGCATAAAAGCTCCCGTTAGCCCAGTTGAACACTGGCTTGACGCATGGATTCTGGTGACATGCGAAGCGTAAGCATGCGCGAAAATCGCGGGACTGCAAGCAGAACCGCGATTTGGAGTATTGCTGGTCAGAACTTCCGTTGTTTTTTCATTTAAATCCTTCAAAGGCATGCCCGTTGTGAAGTGAAACTTCGCCTGATGTCAGTGCCTCGGGCACTTGGCAGTTGAACATCACCCGGTAGACGTTCATCGAGCTTAGATAGCCGATCAATACCTGCATGGGCTGAGAGCTGAAATGCTCGTTCATTGCAACGGGACAGTGCCAATCACCCTGAATAAGCCAAGTTCGAGCGGCATTTGGATGTGGCGCGAGGGTATAGCGATCACATCCCGGTGTTAGCGCAAGGCGACCGATGATCGCGTTAATCGGTTCGAAGAAAAACGTGTCACGGCCAGGTCGCAACCGGATGACCATTTGGTGACTGGCTGCAGATTCCAGTGCGCTGGAGTGGTCACTGTACTGATCATCATCGGAAGTGGTCATCAAGGTTCTCCTGCGGCTGTCGGTGGTGTCGGGAGAGGCGTCTTACGGTTCGGGGCAGTGAACACAGAGTAAGCAGCTTTAACTCCGTCAATAGGTCGGAATACCAACATTTCCGGACATAAAAATGACCAACCAGAGGCCGAAAAGGATGGTTTTACGGCCTTTACCTACATATGAGCTTTCACTACGCTGGCCCTATTTCATGCACCCGCCTTTGGAGCAAACCGCATGACTCATAAAGGCACAGCCGTTATAACCGGCGCTGTGAGCGCAATAGGCACAGCGTTCGCCCACCGTCTGACTCAGCGGGGCTACGACCTGATTTTAATTGCGGTGGATCGGCCGCAATTAATGACGCTCGCTGCGGCGCTCACTGACTCCAGCGGCCGATCGGTTGAAGTGCTGAATGCCAATTTGGCGGTATCCGCCGAAGTAGCCCGCGTCGAGGGCTTGTTAAGCCAGGACGCCAGTATCACATTGCTCATCAACCATCACGACATCACTCAGGAGAATGAGATAGGGGCCACAATCGCCTTGGGGATCACTGCGCCCGTGCGCTTGTCTTATGCATTGGCAAATGGGTTCGTAAAGAGAGGCGCCGGAACGGTTATCAACCTGGTGCCTGTGTTTGAGGCGAGTTCCAGTGCTGCCATTGAGTCGGCGAATAGCGTTTTCTTGCTCTCGCTATCCCACGCGCTGCGTGAGCATTTCAATAAAGTCGCAGTACGTGTTCAAGCAATTTTGTATGCAGGTTCACAGCAGACCCAATATCAAAGCGCAGTGGCTCTTGTGGATGCCGCGCTAGAGGATTTTGATTCTGGAGAAGCCATCTCGCTACCCAAGTTTGCCGATCGGGTGGTATGGAATAACTTCGAGGTTGCCCGGCTGGAATTGTTCAGCCGGGTAGCAAGGGGCCCCAATGTCGTCTCACCTGCACGTCTGCTCCATTGACCTTCGGTGGGTAGCGAATGCGTGACTCCCCGCTAAGTGATCGCAGGCACTTTCGTCCAAGTAAAGCGGATATCCCGCCCATTTTGGTTCAGCAGTCGACAAGAACGGCTACGCCGGTCTTCAGTCGGCTGGCCCAGCGAATGCATGGCGTCCTGTTCATCCTGTCCGCGTGGTATTGCTCCTGCGGCATAGGGTGACGTCACCTAGTCGATAATACCCGCAAGGGTCTTCCCTACGTGTGAAACCCCAACCTGGGAGTTTATGTGTTGGGTTTCCTTTTGATCGTTTGCTTCGACCGTTAGTTAACGTCCACAGCCACACTATGCGTTAGCGGAAAATTGCGACCTTGACTTCGGCAGGACGGGTAGCGTGATCGCCTCGTTCAACACCAGGTCGCAACCTCTTGCGAGCCTGCTGGCGGCACTGCTGACGGGACCGTTGGGCGCGAAATAGGTCATCCTATTAACCACGCTATACCGGCGCCATACCCGCTCCTTAACGCTCCAGCTGTTTGAAGTCCCAGGCTTGAGGGCTTTCAAAGAACGCTTGCGCATTGCTTTCCAGGGTTTCGAGGTGGTAGCCGCCTTCTTGCACGATTACCGTTGGAAGTTTCAGGCTACGGATGCGCTCGCCCAACCGGGCAAAGCCTTCCCGGGTGACGGCAACCTTGGTCTGCGGGTCCAACTCGTAGATATCAAAACCCAGTGACAACACCAGCACCTCGGCGCCGAACGCCTTGACCGCCGCGAGCGATTGTTCGAGTTTCTCCATGAATACCGCCTCGCTGGAGCCGTGGGGCATCGGCAAATTGAGGTTGTAGCCTTCGCCCGCGCCTGCGCCCCGCTCGTCCTCGAAACCGGCTACACCGGGGTAAAAGTTGGTTGGGTCGCCATGAATCGACACGTAGAGCACGTCGTCTCGGTCGTAGAAGATTTCCTGGATGCCTTGGCCGTGGTGCATGTCGCTGTCCAGCACCGCAACGCGCTGGAACCCGCCGCGTAGCACCTGGGCGGCGACGGCGGCACTGTTGATGTAGCAAAAGCCGCCAGCCGCTTCGCGCCGCGCATGGTGGCCGGGCGGACGACAGAGCGCGTAAGCCGCCGGTTCGCCATCCAGAACCGCCTTGGCCGCCGCGACCGCGCTCTGTGCCGACCAGTAGGCGGAGCGCCAGGTCAGTGCACCGACAGGGCAGCTGCCGTCAGCCAGGTAGCGGCCAGCCTGGGCGAGGATTCCGCGCAGGGCATTGGGTTCGCGCACGAAGATATTCGACATCACCTCGTCGCCCCAGTCTTCGGGGATTTCTTTCCAGCGCTGGTGGGCCTCTTGTAGAAACTCCAGATAAGCCGCGTCATGCACTGCGAGTAAAGGCTCAAGCCCGTAATCGGCCGGCTGCTGGACCTCGAAGCCCAGCGCCTTGGCGGCCTTCACCAGATTTTGCGCGCGCTCGGGGACTTCCTGAGGCGTGCGCATCTGCCCACGGGAGTAATAGCTGCGTGGATGATGCAAGAGTTGTTCGGGATGAAAGAAACTGCGCATGAAACTGTCTCCTTATTCAGACCGGCCGGCACGGGCCAGCACGGCATTGAGCAATACGTCGGTGCCCTGGCGAACATCTTCGGGCAATGCGTCTTCCGCTTCGTTGTGACTCAGGCCGCCCACGCAGGGAATGAAAATCATCGCTGTCGGGCAGAACCGCGCCAGATGGATCGCGTCGTGACCCGCCCCGCTGACGATGGACTGGTGGGCGTAACCCAGCGCATCCACCGCCTGTTGCACGTGCGCCACGCAATCGGCGTCGAAAGGCGTGGCCGGGCTGATCCAGTGCGGCGCGACCGTCAGTTGCAAGCCGCGTCGCGCGGCAATGTCCTGCAAGCGAAGCCGAACCTGCTGTTCCATCGCTTCGATGGCATCGTCATGGTGGTGACGCAGGTCAACGGTGAACTCCACCCGGCCTGGAATGGTGTTGCGCGAGGACTTGGCGACCCCCAGCTCGCCGACCGTGGTCAGGCCCTGCGGGGCAAAGTCAGCCGCCAACGCTTCTAGCGTCTGAATCATCTGCGCGGCGCCGTACAAGGCGTCCTTGCGCAGCGCCATCGGCGTGGTCCCGGCGTGCGCGGCCATGCCTTCGACTCGCACGTCCAGCCAGCGTATCGCTTGGCCGCCCGTGACCACGCCGATGCTGTTGCCGTTGTCTTCCAGAATCGGACCCTGCTCGATATGCGCCTCGAAGTAAGCGTCTACCGGCACCGCCAAGGCCCGGTCGCCGTCGTAGCCGGAAGTGGCCAACGCCTGGGCAACACTGATGCCGTCGACGTCGCGGACCGCCAGCCCCTTGTCCAGCGCCAGCGCCCCGGTGAATACCGCCGAACCGAGCATGGCCGGGGTAAAACGGGCACCCTCCTCATTCGTCCATACGGCGACTTCCAATGGCTTGCGGGTCTGAATCCCCAGATCGTTCAGGCGGCGCATCACCTCAAGCCCCGCCAGCACGCCGTACACGCCATCGAAACGCCCGCCCTCGGGCTGCGTATCCAGATGGCTGCCCATCATCACCGGCGCAGCGTAGGGTTCAGTCCCGGCACGGCGAGCGAACAGGTTACCGATGCTGTCAACGCTCAGCGACAGGCCCGCTTCATGGCACCAGCTCTCGAACAATTTACGACCGGCCTGGTCTTCAGCGCTCAACGCCAGCCGGCAACTGCCGCCTCGCGCCGTGGCGCCGACTTCGGCCATGGACATCAAACTCGCCCACAGGCGATCCGCATTGATTTTCAACATTGCCATGTCTCCTCGACCTTAATGCTGGGGCGCCAATTCCAGCCGGTTGGCTTCGGCATGCCGGCGGGAAAGGATCAGCACGCAGACCAGTGAGATTCCTGAGATGAAGCTGTAGAACACCGCCATCGGCCACCATTGCCCCGCGTACTGATGCGCAAGCCAGGTGCCGATTAAAGGCGTAAGGCCGCCCGCCAGCGCGCCACATATCTGGTAAGCCAGGGAGATAGCGGTGTAGCGCACGCGAGTCTCGAACATACTGCTGACGTAGCCGGCGATGACTGCGTAGAACGAGGCCATGCACACCACCGCCAGAGCGATACCGAGGATGATCAGCGGCGCCTGGCCGCTGCTGACCAGCATGAACATCGGATAAGGTGAGGCCATGGCCAATACCGCTGCACCGCAGAGAAAGCGGGTCGCGCCTATTTTCTCGGCGGTCCAGGCGGCCAGTGGCTGAATGCAGAACTGAATGATGGCAACCACGAACAGACATTCCAGGATCAGCGAGCGAGGCAACCCCAGTTGTTGGGTGCTGTAGGCAATCATGAAGGTGTTGGTGAAATAGACGCCGGCGATGCCCAGGGTGTTGGCACCAATGCAGAGCAGCAGCGGGCGCCACGAAGTCTTGAGCACCTCCACGACAGGCGCTTGTTCCTTGCCGGCGACAGGGTTGTCTGCGCGCTCGGCCCGGGCGCGGTCGGCCAACTTTTTGTCTTCAAGAAACTCGGGGGACTCGTTGACGCCCAGGCGAATTGCCAGACCGACCACCAACAACAGCGCACTGGCCAGAAAGGGCAACCGCCAGCCCCAACTCATCAGGTCTTCCTCGGGCAACCGGGTCACGGCGCTGAAAGCCAGTAGGGACAGGATCAGGCCCGCGGGGCTGCCCAATTGAGCGAACGAGGCGAAGAAGTTGCGACGACCCTTCGGCGCGTGCTCCCCCGCCATGAGCACCGCGCCGCCCCACTCCCCGCCCACGGCGATGCCCTGCACGACCCGCAAGAGAATCAACAGCACCGGCGCGGCCACTCCGATCTGCGCGTGGGTGGGTAGCAAACCGATGCAGACAGTCACAACGCCCATCATGATCAAGGTGATGATCAAGGATTTCTTGCGGCCGATGCGATCGCCTATGTGACCGAACACCACACCGCCCAACGGCCTGGCGAAAAAGCCAACCGCGAAGGTGCCGAAAGCCGCCAGAGTGCTGAATAGTTTGTCATCGGAGGGAAAGAACAGCTGGCCGAACACCAGCGCAGCAGCGGTGGCGTAGATATAAAAGTCGTACCACTCAATCATGGTGCCGATGAATGCGGCGGCCGCGGCCCGTCGTGGCTGTGGCGAAGCGGAAGGCTTCATGGATCAGGCTCCTTTGGGTTTGTTTTTTTGGCAGGAGAAAAAGGTCGCTAGGGGCGCTCTGGCGGCGCTGCTCTATGAGAGATTTATTGATCGGGGGCTATGATTAGTCAATTTTCTATTTATTATTCAAACTATAACGTTCACTTATAATCGAGTCCGAACCATGCCTGAACCCGGCCGTGACGTGCATGCGCTACTCAACGACCGCCTGGACTGGAACCTGCTGCGCACCTTTCGCGTTATTGGCCAGGAACTCAGCATCAGCCGCGCCGCCGCGCGTCTGCACCTGACACAACCGGCGGTCAGTCAGGCCCTCAAACGCCTCGAAGAGCAATTGGACTGCCAGCTGATTGCGCGGCGCGGGCCGCGTTTTGACCTCACCGAAGCGGGCGAAGAGATCTTCGCCATCGCCGGTGAGATATACGGCCAGGTCTCGCAGCTGAGCAGTGCGCTGCAGCGGCCGGGTGACGAAATGATCGGCAAGGTCCGCCTGCTAATGATCAGCCGGATCTTTTCTGACCGTTTCGATGACTTCCTGGCGCAGTTCCACCGGCTGCATCCTCGTGTGGACCTTGAAATCGACGTCATGCGCAGCTCGGACATCGTCAGCGCGCTGCTGGAAAAGACGGCCACCGTGGGGCTGAGCCTCAACCGTCGCCCGCAGCCGCGTCTGGAGCAACGTCTGTTCCTGCGCCAGCGCTACGCGTTCTATTGCGGCCGCCATCACGCTTTATTCGGGCGTGGCAACCTGAGCGACAGCGACCTGCAGTCTGAGAACTTCGTGAGTTTTACCAGTGACCAGATTGGCGGCATGCTGTCGCCACTGACGATTTTCCGCGATCAGCAAGGCTTTAGAGGCCGAATCGTTGCGTCGTCCCCCAACCTCGAAGAGGTGCGTCGGCTGGTCATCGCCGGTTTTGGCTTGGGTTGCCTGCCTGAGCACGTGGTGGCAGATGACGTCAGCAATGGCCTGCTCTGGCGCCTGCCGCCCAGTGGCGGCATTGCCGATGTCGATATCCATTTATTGTGGAATCGCGACCAGAAAATGAGCCGCGCCGAGCACGCTTTCATCGACAGCCTTGCACAGCGGCTTGCGCAGGACTGA
>NZ_DASVUM010000139.1:0-9218 GCF_036387035.1 Pseudomonas sp.
AACAAGTTTCTGGCCAAAATCGCCAGCGACTGGAAAAAGCCGAACGGGCTGTTCGTGATTACGCCGGATCAGGTCGAAGATTTTGTCTCTCAGTTGCCGGTGTCCAAGCTGCACGGCGTCGGCAAAGTGACCGCCGACAAGCTTGGCCGCCTTGGCATCGTCACCTGCACCGATCTGCGCGCCTGGAGCAAGCTGACCCTGGTGAGGGAGTTCGGCTCATTCGGGGAACGGCTCTGGAATCTGGCTCATGGTGTGGATGACCGGCCCGTGCAGAACGACAATCGGCGCCAATCGGTCAGCGTTGAGAACACCTACGACACTGACCTGCCGGACCTCGCCAGCTGCCTGCAGATGCTGCCGGCATTGCTGGAAACCTTGAACGGCCGCATCTCGCGGATCGACAGCCTCTACCGCCCCGGCAAACCGTTCGTGAAGGTCAAGTTTCATGACTTCACGCAGACGACGCTGGAGCAGGCCGGGGCAGGGCGGGATCTTGGGAGTTACGAGCAGCTGTTGACCCAGGCCTTCGCACGCGGCGGCAGGCCGGTGCGATTGCTGGGCATTGGCGTGCGCCTGCACGATCTTCGGGCTGCCCACGAGCAGTTGGAGTTGTTCACCTGACGCTATTCGCTGCCCGGTGGTACCGCAACCAGTCGACCGGCGTCTTTGGCCAGTGCTCGCAGGAATTCATGCTGTAGCTGTGGATCGTTGCGGGTCAGCTCGATCAGCGACTGTTCCAGATCACTGGCTTCCTCTTCAAGGCCCAGCTCGGACAGGCGCTTGACGCGATGCACCCATTGGCTCACTTCGTCATCTTCCAGATCGTCGTAAATCAGATCGTGGGCTTCGATCAGCTTGCCGCGCAGCGATTTGCTCAGCGGCAGCGTGGCTTTCGCCTGGACGTTACTCTGGTCATCCTGGACGTTGATGTTCAGTTGCGTGACATAGCTAAGGTTCTGCTCGGCAAAGGGGCTGTCCAGCAAATTAACGCGCAGCACACCGTTGCGGTCCGTGGTCAGCTCATGGGTTTCTTTGCCCGCGGTGACTTCTACCGGTGCTTCGCTCCAGGGAAGGCTCGAATGTTCAATGCGGTGGTCGCGCTGGACTTCGTCGATGCCCGCCAGGTTTTGCTGCGCACGACCATGGGAGGGTGCGTTCATGAACGGGTTGATGCCTGCGACGCCGTAACTTAGCCAGTCTTTGGTGACGCTGTCGGGCAGGCTGCCAAAGGTCAGCACGTTGACCACGTTCGCGCCGATGCCCGCGACGATGGCCACGGCGCCCAGCGGGATTTCATAGACTTCGCGCCATGGTTGATACGGTGTGTATCGATCGTAGTGGCGGGTCACTTCAAATTCGGTGATATCGAAGGTTTTCAGCTCGTGGATACGTATCCGGCGCTGGGGCAGTTCCAGCGTCTTGGGTTCGCCAAGGTCGACCTGAAAGCTGTGGTCGAGCAGTTTTCGCTCGACACGTTCTTCATGCTCGCTGCGCTGGGACAGATGGTTGGCGCAGCCGCTTAGAAACAGGCTGGTGCACAAGACAGCGCCTGCGAGACGTGAGGGGTTTCGCTTGAACATGAGATCTCTAGGTGCAGGAAGGCGCATAGCAGAGGCGTGGCGGATGAAAGCGCGCCTGCAGTGCAGGCGCGCCCTCCGGTCAGCGCTTGATCCGGTCCTTGATGAAAGACAACACGTCGGCAACAGGCAGAGCCTGCGCTTGGGCTTCGGTGCGGCTCTTGTATTCGAGGTTGCCTTCGGCAAGACCACGGTCACTGACCACGATGCGGTGCGGGATGCCGATCAGTTCCATGTCGGCGAACTTGATCCCCGGGCTGGTCTTCTTGTCGCGGTCATCCAGCAACACGTCGAAGCCGGCCGCCGTCAGCTCGGCGTACAGCTTGTCGGTCGCCTCTTTAACGGCATCGGTTTCGTAGCGCAGCGGCACGAGGGCGATCTGGAAAGGCGCCAGCGCGTCGCTCCAGATGATGCCGTTCGCGTCGTTGTTCTGCTCGATCGCGGCAGCCACAACGCGCGACACGCCAATGCCGTAGCAGCCCATGGTCAGCGTGACCGGCTTGCCGTTCTCACCCAGGACCTGGCACTTCATCGCGTCGCTGTATTTGGTGCCCAGCTGGAAGATGTGCCCGACTTCGATACCGCGCTTGATGATTACGTTACCCTGGCCGTCAGGGCTCGGGTCACCGGCGACGACGTTGCGCAGGTCGGCCACCGTCGGAACGGGCAAGTCGCGTTCCCAGTTGACGCCGAAGTAGTGCTTGTCATCGATGTTTGCGCCGATGCCAAAGTCGCTCATCAGCTCGACCGAGCGGTCGATGATGCACGGCAGCGGCAGGTTCAGCGGGCCGAGCGAACCCGCACCGGCGCCGATGGCGTCTCGCAGCTCGGCTTCGGAGGCCATGACCAGCGGGCTGGCAACCTGTTCCAGGTTGGACGCCTTGATTTCGTTGAGCTCGTGATCGCCACGGATGATCAACGCGATCAGCTTGCCTTCTTCAGCGGCATGCACGACCAGGGTCTTGACGGTCTTCTCGATCGGCAGATTGAACTGCTCGACCAGGGCTGCGATGGTCTTGGCGTTGGGGGTGTCGACCAGCCGCAGCTCCTCAGTCGGCGCAGGACGGCTTGACTCGCGCGGCATGGCTTCGGCTTTTTCGATGTTCGCGGCGTAGTCGGAGGTGTCGCTGAATACGATGTCGTCTTCGCCGGACTCGGCCAGCACGTGGAACTCATGGGATCCGGCGCCACCGATGGAACCGTTGTCGGCCACAACAGGGCGGAAGTTCAGGCCCAGGCGCGTGAACACATTGCAGTACGCCTGATGCATACGGTCGTAGGTTTCCTGCAGGGAATCCTGAGTCGCATGGAAAGAATAGGCGTCCTTCATGATGAACTCGCGGCCGCGCATCAAGCCAAAGCGAGGACGGATTTCGTCACGGAACTTGGTCTGGATCTGGTACATGTTGATCGGCAACTGCTTGTAGCTGTTGAGCTCGTTGCGCGCCAGATCGGTGATGACCTCTTCGTGGGTCGGGCCCGCGCAGAAGTCGCGATCATGACGGTCCTTGAGACGCAGCAGCTCAGGGCCGTATTGTTCCCAGCGTCCCGATTCCTGCCACAGCTCTGCCGGCTGAATGCCCGGCATCAACACTTCCAGCGCGCCCGCTGCGTTCATTTCTTCACGAACCACCGCTTCGACTTTGCGCAGTACCCGCAGGCCCATGGGGAGCCAGGTATAGAGACCGGAAGCCAGTTTGCGAATCATGCCGGCACGAAGCATCAGCTGATGGCTGATCACGACCGCATCGGATGGCGTTTCTTTCTGTGTGGCGAGCAAATATTGACTGGTACGCATGGTCGGCCGTTGTCGGTTGCGGTGACTGGGAAATGACCCGGCATTGTACGGTGGTGGTACCGCCGAGTACAGGCCGGGCGGGCGCCGCGACGGAAGGGATTGTCAACCTTGCGCCCATGAAAAAGCCCGGCGCGAGGGCCGGGCTTTTCTTTAACGAGTGTCGGACAGCGCGATTACAGGACCGAAATCGGGTAGTCGACGATCAGACGGAACTCGTTGACATCGCCTTCGCCCTCGTCCGTGTTGGCACGATGGAATGCTTGACGGATGCGGAACGACAGGTCTTTGGCCGGGCCGGTTTGAACAACGTATTTGGCCTCGACGTTGGTCTCGTGGTGGCTGCCATCAGCGCCATACAAGCCGGTGTAGGTGCTGTTCGAAGGCGTGTGGGTGCCGTCGATGTCAGTACCGGTCACGTAGCGGGCCATGAAGCTGAGGCCTGGAACACCGTAGGTGGCCATGTTCAGGTCGTAGCGAGCTTGCCAGGATTTTTCACCCGGGGCGTTGAAGTCGGAATACTGGATCGAGTTTGCCAGGAAAATCGAATCGCCGCCGCGGTTGTTGTCGCCGATACCAATGTAGTCGAACGGCGTATCACCGTTAACTTTCTGGAAAGCCAGGGTCAGGGTATGAGCGGCCAGGAACGAGTAGGCTGCAGACAGAGAGAAGGCATTGTTGCTGATGTCGCCTGCTTTCTTGCTGCCGGTATCCTGGGTGTTGTAGTAGTTGAAGTCGAAAGCCAGAGACTGGTCATCGGTCAACGGCAGTGCGTAGTTCACATTGCCATAGTACTGGTTCCACACGTCTTCCAGTTTGTTGTAATAGAAGCCAACGCCCAGGTTGTCGGTGATCGAGTACTTGCCGCCACCGTAAGTAGCGGACTTGGAGGTTACGCCAGCGTAGGTTGCCCAGATATCGCCGTTGCGATTGGTTTCGTCCTGGCTGGTGCCTGAAGTGAAGCGACCTGCTTCGACGTCAAGACCCTTGATCTCGCTGCTTTGCAAGGTTACGCCAGTTGCGGTTTGCGGCAACAGGCGAGAACCGCCGACCGCGAATACCGGATTCTGCGGCTGCATGTCGCCGATTTTCAGTTCGGTTTTCGAGACGCGGAATTTAACAGCGCCACCGGCCTTGCCGAAGCTGTCTTCGTTCTTGCCCTGGCTGTCGGTGACCAAGTTGCCCGAACCGGAATACTTGTCGGAACCGTCAAGCTTGAAGCCGACGTAGCCGAAAGCGTCAACACCAACACCAATAAGGCCCTGTGTGTAACCGGAGCTGTAGTTGGCCCAGAAGCCTTGGGTCCAGTCCTTGTCGTCTACGCCACCGTTCTTTTTGTCGCGATTGTAATAGTAGTTACGAGCCTTAACATCCAGCTTGCTCCCCTCTACAAAACCAGTGGCTTCGGACTGATCGCTTACGAATGCCGCAGCTGATGCCAATTGGGTGCTGGCTGCAGTAACGGCCAGTGCGATTGCGGTCCACTTCATCACTCTCATCGTGACTTTGCTCCTTTGGTTTTTAAGAAGAGTACTGCCGTCCACCTGTTTTTTTATCTGGCCGGCTTCTTTCTTTTTGGTGTCGGCGGAATCTACATCACGCTGACATTATTGGCGATAGTTACGAACCTATCCTTTCAGTTTCTTTACGGCCTGTCGCCGCCGGTGCTGTCCATGTCGTTACTGAACAGCTCCTGATTCTTTAACCGTGCAACTACCAGGTCTTCGAAGGGCTGGATTCATTCATACCCTCATCGAATCCAGCCGCTCCAACCGCATTCACAACCGTCATTGCATCGCTTCGGCCCCGCCCTGTCTCCCGACAGGTTCGTCTTGAAGCGTGTGTGTGACAAAGCAACAACCGTGCACAAAATTTGGACGAATATGAAAAATATGTCGAAAGCGATGTAAAAACATTCGGTGTAGGCGCCAAGCCACTGAACGCAAACAGGAAAAATATTTTCGGTAGCGTGCTTTGCATCGGCGATTCTCACGAGCGTACCGCGGAGAAATGTCACTGACGTTACCTGTTACCCCTGGGAAGTGAGTAAATTGCGGATAGCTGCCACATATTCGGTCCGCATCTGAGTCTTTTTGGTGCATCGTCGTCTAAAAACGCCTGCCTTTGGTTCCGTCGAGGCTCAAGTGATGCGGGACTTGGCAGTGCGGCCCCGGCAGGTTCACGCAAATGGGCTAAAAGGTCTGGATTTACTGAGGTTTCCCGCGACTAAGGCTGCATTTTTCGTTCCTTTAGGCGCGCGCCCGCGCTGCTTCATCAGGGTGCGGCATCATTTTTTTCGCGCGCTCTTGGTGCGAAGTCGCCATGGAGTGCTTGCCGATCAACACTGAATACGCAAAATGCGCCGGACTGCGGCGCGGGATGATTCATCCCGAGTTCGCGCGTATCCTTCCAGGCAGTCAGGATTTTTCTGCTCGGCCCGTCCGTCCGCTCAATGAATAACTCGGCGATCAGGAGTAATTACGTGTTTGTTCTAGATCCGCGTTTGCTGCAAGACACCTTGCCTATCGGCGACTTCCCGCTGTGCACGCTGCTGCTGTCCAATGATTCGAATTATCCGTGGTTCATTCTGGTGCCGAAGCGTCCGGGCATCAGTGAAGTGTTCCAGTTGTCCGAAGCGGAGCAGGCGCAGTTGTGGAAAGAAACAACCTACCTCTCGGCCGTACTCGACCGTGCGTTTAAAGCAGACAAGATGAACGTCGCTGCGCTGGGCAATGTGGTCAATCAATTGCACATGCACGTTATTGTCCGGCTGAGGAGTGACGCGGCGTGGCCAGCGCCTGTATGGGGCAAGCATCCGGCCAAGCCTTACTCGCCGGAGGAGGTCACCCGGATCAGATCGCAACTGAGGTCAGAATTGACCGAAGCATTCACCTTTAAGGAGGACTGACTATGGATCTCGAATCGCGTGTCATGGAGCTGGAAAGCCGACTGGCTTTTCAGGACGATACGATTCAAGCCCTGAATGACGTGTTGGTCGTTCAGCAGCGCAGCCTTGATCGTCTGGAGTTACAGATTGCGGCCCTGATCAAGCGCCAGGAGGAAATGGGCGGGCAGGGCGACGGTTTCGCCGAAGACTCGCGTCCCCCTCATTATTAAGGGCAAGTCTTTCAGCCAAAAAAAACCGCGCCTGTCAGCGCGGTTTTTTTATGCGACCAAGTTAGCGTTAGCGGCGCGGAAGCGCAGCGATGACATCTTCCGCTTGCAGGCCTTTGTCGCGATTCATCACGGAAAACTCGACACGCTGACCTTCGACCAGCACACGGTGACCCTCACCGCGGATGGCGCGAAAGTGCACAAAGATGTCATCGCCTGAATCACGGGAAATGAAGCCGAAGCCTTTCGATGTGTTGAACCACTTCACGGTGCCTGTATCGCGGTTGCCCAGATCCTGAGACTGAGCAGCAGGCGCAGGAGAGGACCGGTAGAAGCTGACCGCCAGATGCAATGCCACGGCAATCACGACGGCAAGCAGGCTGACCAGAACAGCCGGTTGACCGGCGATGGTTTCAAGTGGAACGAGTAACGCGAGGATTTGAAGCACGACGGCAAGCACGAGCAAACCGCTGACCAGGTTTTGCAGTTGGTGACGTGGACCTTTGTTCCAGTAGGGAATGACCGGCGCCAGCACCAGGTTGATAAGGCCGAAGAACGCCAGGTACAGCGCATCCGGTTGGGACAGGTAAGAAGACAGCGCTTCACTACGCAGGCTGGGGATGAAAGACAGCAGCAGGGCAGCTGCGCCCGTTAGCAGGTGGACTATTTTCAACATTTCGATGACTCACATTAAGATGGATCACAAGGAAATAGCGGGTGACCTTCGGTACGCTTCAGGAAGAAAAGGAGGCGTGATGCACGAGTGTCGGACCTGCCTGTGCGCAACCGCCGGACGGCACTTTGGCGGCAGCGCGTCTGTATTTAACAGCAAAGCCGAGAGCGACTCAAATCAAGCGCTTAGCGTGCGTGTCGGCGGGCGATGGTGGCTGTATGTCACTTTTTTTGGGGCACGGTCGAACGCTCCTTCCAGAGCCTTCGGCATAAGCAGCTCGTCGGCCCGATCGCTTTCTTTAGAAGTAAGCCGGTCTCAACACAGCGTCTGTCGCCGAACTAATCCCGACAGATGGCTGCGCAGGGCCAATGGTCTTGATAGAGTGGTCGGCAGTCGTTTAAAAAATTCACCATAGAAGAGGGCTGAACATGGCAATCGATATCGGCATCAGCGAAGAAGATCGCAAGTCCATCGTGGACGGTCTTTCCCGCCTGCTGGCTGACACCTACGTGTTGTATCTGAAGACCCATAACTTTCACTGGAACGTGACGGGTCCGGCTTTCCGTACGCTGCACCTTATGTTTGAAGAGCAATACAACGAGCTGGCGCTGGCGGTCGATCAGATTGCCGAGCGTATCCGCGCACTGGGTTTCCCTGCGCCGGGCACCTATTCGACTTACGCACGCTTGTCGTCGATTAAAGAAGAAGAGGGTGTGCCAGCCGCTGAAGACATGATTCGCTCCCTGGTTCAGGGTCAGGAAGCTGTCACCCGCACCGCCCGCGGCATTTTCCCGTTGCTGGACAAAGTCAGCGACGAGCCGACGGCGGACTTGTTGACCCAGCGGATGCAAGTGCATGAGAAAACAGCCTGGATGCTGCGCTCCATGCTGGAAACTCAATAATCCGGGCTCGGTACATCCGGACTCGACAGAAAGAGCGGGCATCCTCGGTGATGCCCGCTCTTTTAGCAACATCCTCCATTGCCTCTGTTTTGGCCCGCGATTCGAATCTTCCGGCTCAAGCCGCTCATCTCGCTCGGTGCTTCTTCTTCAGGTGCTGACCTTCAGCAATCTGCCTGAGCGGGGCGAAATAACTGCGTGAAAATACATATTTACCACCCTGTCGAGGATAGACCCCCACGCGCCTTGGCACTCTCGAAAATCGCCCCTGCTCCGTAGCAATCTCCTACGGGTCAAGAGTGCTCCTTCTGCTGGCTGCGCCCCTTGGATTACGGCTTGATAGAAACCTCTTTCACTGATTGCGAAGAGGTGCTGACGCCCATGTCCGTAATCGCAAAACAGGGGTACCTGCATGGATCCGAATACTGCCCGAGGGGGATGGGAACCGACCCGGTGTGTGAACGCCAGGGGCGACCCGTTTATCGATACTTTCAACATGAGCCTGGCCCAGCCCCATTCCAGGTCGGTCAGGCTGAACGGCCTGGCCACATGCCTTCGGCTTGAGGAGGTGTACTGGAATATTCTGTCCGAAATGGCACGATTCAACGATTGCTCCATAAACGCAGTGCTGTCTTACGTCGACCGTGAGGTTCACCTGCGTTACGGTGGTGTCAAGAACTTCAGCGGGCTGATCCGCGTGGTGTGCGTGGCACACGTGTTGAGTGCCGAGGGGCTGCGCCTGGCGCCGTCCTCGACATGACCTGATTCGGCGGGCCCGTTTAGGCGGGCCTGCATTCATTCGCGGCACTGAGGCATCGAGCCCCGTGCCGACATGTTCTTGCCCGGTATCGGGCTGCGCGGCTGCACAGCGATGATTATCCCTATATAATCCCCCGCCTTACTCTGGAAGGCAGGAACTGACCATCAGGTCGGACTGCAAGCCAAGGCTTCCGCACCCTTGCACCGGCGACGGGCGAAAGCTCCATCGAATTCCGAATTACGAGAAGTGAACACACGATCATGATGCGCAGCCATTATTGCGGCCAACTGAACGAGAGCCTGGAAGGTCAGGAAATTACCCTTTGCGGATGGGTCCATCGCCGTCGCGACCACGGGGGGGTGATTTTCCTCGACATTCGCGATCGTGAAGGCCTGGCCCA
>NZ_DASVUM010000140.1:0-19606 GCF_036387035.1 Pseudomonas sp.
AGTTGATAAAGGGCCGGGAACAGCTTGCGCACTGCCAGGTCGCCCAAGGCGCCAAACAAGGCAAAAGTGCACGGTTCAACCGTAATCGAGAGCATAATGTTGGTTCTTTTATCAAGTTAGGCTACAAATACCTTTTTTAAAGGCGTTACTCAAGGCCAAATGTAGTAATAACCACAACATTACCACCAGAACCACATTAGAGTGGTGATCACCACAGGCCCTCAGTACGATAGGCCACCTTTGCGACAGGCTAAAGGCCCAAATTCCGACTCTTCAAATAAAGGCCTGCCGACCGGCCTGTCGTCGTTTCATCAGAAGGACAATTCATGGACCGCGTACGCAATCTTCTGGAGCAGATCCAGAGTCGTCTGGAAGAGCTGAACAAGGCCGAGCGCAAGGTCGCCGAAGCGATTCTGAGCAACCCTCAGCAGGCCACCCGTTTTAGCATTGCTGCGCTGGCGCAGGCCGCCAAGGTCAGCGAGCCGACGGTTAACCGCTTCTGTCGTTCATTCGATGTCAGCGGCTATCCGGAGCTCAAACTGCAGCTTGCCCAGAGCCTGGCCAGCGGCGCTGCTTACGTCAGCCGCGCCGTGGAAGCCGATGACAATCCGGAAGCCTACACACGCAAGATCTTCGGCAGCGCCATTGCGTCCCTCGACAGCGTGTGCCAGGTGCTTGATCCCAACCTGATCAGCAAAGCGGTCGACCTGCTGATTCAAGCGCGGCAGATCCACTTCTTCGGGCTCGGGGCTTCGGCGCCTGTGGCACTCGACGCGCAGCATAAGTTTTTCCGCTTCAACCTTGCCGTCACCGCCCACGCCGACGTGCTGGTGCAGCGCATGCTGGCCTCGGTGGCTCACACCGGTGAGTTGTTCGTGATCATTTCCTACACCGGGCGCACCCGCGAGCTGGTGGAAGTGGCGCGCATCGCCCGTGAGAACGGCGCCTCGGTGCTGGGCCTGACGGCCGCCGACTCACCGCTGGCAAAGGCCAGTACGCTGAGCCTGAACATTCCGCTGCCGGAAGACACTGACATCTATATGCCCATGACCTCGCGAATCGTCCAACTGACCGTGCTGGACGTGCTGGCGACCGGTATGACCCTGCGTCGCGGTGTCGACTTCCAGCCGCACCTGCGCAAGATCAAGGAAAGCCTGAACGCGAGCCGCTACCCGGCGGACGATGAATTGAACTGAGGGTGGCGCCCCGCATTCGAGAGCCGGCTCACTCCCCGCCCTCAGTGAACCAGACTCGCCTGCAAGCTCAGGCTGGCGTGCTGCCCGGGCGCCAGGCTGAGGCAATCATCCACGCCTGAGGCCGCCTCGACCCGCAAGAAGCCCATGGCCTCCTCGCCGCCCACGCCGAGCAGTGGGCGACTGCCGGGGTGCCAGACCACCGTGCTGTCGCTGTCGCCCGTGTCGATGCTCAATCGCCGCTGCCACGGGTCATCCTGCAACTCAAGCATCCCAGCGTGCTCGAAAACCCGCTGACAACTGCCCTGCACACGCAGCTCGCCTCGTTGTTCGCAGGCGCTGCGGCTGAGTTCGTCGTAACCGTGCGCGCCGTCGAGCCCCTGCAATGCGACGGCCGCCACATCGCTGATGCGCCAGTAGGCGTGCAAGCCATGGCCAAAGTGGCAAGGCTGGCTGTCGTCGTGGCGCGTCTCCAGGCGCAAGTCCATCGACTGTCCAAGTTCAGCGTAGAGATCGGCCTGCCAGTCCCACAGCTTGAGTTGCCAGCGCAACGTCACGCCCGCCTCGTGTTCGTGGCTGTCGACCAGTTTCCAGTCCAGCAGTCGGCCCCACCCATTGGCGGGCCAGCCGCTCTCGCCGGGATGCCGGCCCACCCAGGGCCAACTGACCGGCACGCCGCCGCGGATGGCTCCGACAAGGGGCCAGTGCGCGGCACACCACAGCCACGGCTTTTGCCCTGAAGGTTCGAAGTGCAATAGCTGCGCGCCCTGCCGACTGAACACGGCCTGACACTGCGCATGGTGGATGACCAGCACATCACGCTGTTGGTAGCGTTCCCACTGAAAGGTCGGTTGCGGTCGCACCGAGGTGAAGAATCGCTGAAGGGGATGCTCGGTTGAGCCGGGGTCCCTGAAGGGCATCGTTGTAGCGCTCCAGATGGCGTCACTCGTCACGCAAGAAAAAATGCCCCGACTGCGGAGCCACTGCTGCTAAATAAATCTCTGAAAAAAAACGGGCAGCCAGGCTGCCCGTAAAGCACACACGACCCTTGATCGTTTGTGGAGCGCGGAGGAGCGTCCGCTTTTAACTTAGAACTTGGACTGAATCTTGATACCGGCAACCAGCGCGTTCTGAACGTCGTCCACACCGCCCGGGCTCTTCACGTACTGCAGGTTGGGACGTACGGTCAGCCAGTCGGTTACGTGCACGCCGTAGTAGATTTCCGAGTTGTATTCGGTCTTCTGGATCGGCAGGTAGCCGGGGTTGTCGTAATCCTCAATACCGTTGACGGCGTTGACCAGACGACGGTTGTCCTGGGCATCATCGTTGACGTGGATACGCGCGACACCGATACCGATGTCATCCTTCGGACGTGCATCGAACGGGCCTTTGTAGACGAAGCCGACCTGCTGGTAGTTGTCGACGAAGTTGGTGGCTTTGTCATGCACGGTCGCGTTGGCGAAAATGCTCAGACCACGGGAAGCGTCGCCGTTGTGTGCGGTCAGCTGCTGCTGAGCCACGACCCACCAGCCGTGCTTGTCTTTGTGGGACTTGAAGTCGCCGCCAGCAGTCGCCTGAGGCTGGCCGTTTTCGTTCTCGTAGAGATCGTCGGCGCTCGGGTTGCTCACGTAGTAACCCAGACGGTATTCGCCTGGCAGCGAGTTGACGTTCGGCGACCACACCACTTCAACCGGTACGACGGTGCCTTTGGAGCCGCTGCCGCTGAGTTTGAAGCTGTTGCCGGTTTCGAGGTACGAAGGGTTTTGCTCGTAGACGCCGATCTGGGCGAACAACTCAGGCGTGATGTTGTACTTCACGCGTGCAGCCCACTGGCTGACCGGCCAGTTGTACCAGGTGTTTACGTAGTTACCGACCTGCGAGCCGCAGAACGAAAGGTTCTGGAAGTCGCAAGGGAAGCTGTTGAAGTCTTCGCCTTCGCCGAAACGGCCGACCTTGATGTCCAGCTTGCCGTCGAAGTACTTCTGCTTAACCCACATCTGGGTCAGACGCCAGGTCTGGCCACGGCCCCAGACTTCCTGGGAGGAGCTGAGCGTGCCGGCACGCGGATCGCCGATACGGTCGTTGGAAATGTTGTTGCCGCTACGTTCGGTGATCGCGAGCTTGAATTCAGCGTCGTGCCAGCCGAGGATTTTTTGCAGGTCCATCTGTACGCCGAACGCGAACTGGTCGCTGTAGCGGCCGGTCCTGTCGTCGTTATAACCACCGTTGAGGTTGGAGGCGGCTTCGCCCACGTACTCGATCGGGAAGTCGTAACCTTTGTCATAAAGCTCCTGACGCAGACCACCCCAGTCGCCGGTCATGTGCTCGCTGGCTTTGAAAGGCTCCATTGCAGACGCCGTTCCGGAAATCGTCAACGCGCTCAGGACAGACAACCCACCGATCAGCTGAAACTGGTTTAGCGACTTGTTACGTACCTTCTTCATCCCTTGGATCCTCGTTTTATTGTTATTAGCTTCTGAACAGCGTTGTAACCACGTGCTTCGTGTGCATGACGGGTTTTGTACGGCAGACATCCACCCGTCACAGGTGCTCGTTGGTGCAGTGCTCCTGCACCTGAGAAATCAACTGCGGTTGAGCCGCGTGACATTCCCCATGTTCTCCACCGACTGACTCGGTGCCAGGACGCCAAGGCGTTCGCCGGTTTTGGCGTCGAACAGCAGAACCTTCGCCGGATCGAACTGCAGCGTCAAGGTCTCGCCCACAGCGGGAGCGATATCCGGTGCCAGACGGCAGCAGACCTTGCTCTCGTTGAGGGTCACAAACACCAGCGTATCGGGCCCGGTAGGCTCTGTGACCTGAACCTCGGCGCGAATGGTCGGCAGACCCGAAGCATCACCGGACGCTAGCACGATCTGCTCGGGACGCAAGCCCAGAATCACCTCACGGTCCTCGAGACCGGCATCATTCATGCTCATCGGCAGCTCGCAACGTGCCTGACCGCTGTCGAGCAATGCCACGAGGCGACCGTCTTTGCGTTGCAGCCGCAGCGGGATGAAGTTCATCGGCGGCGAGCCGATGAAGCTGGCAACGAACAGATTGGCCGGATCGTTGTAGATCTGCTTCGGCGTACCGAACTGTTGAATGATGCCGTCCTTCATGACCGCCACTTTGTCGCCCAGGGTCATCGCCTCGATCTGATCGTGGGTGACGTAGACCGTGGTGGTCTTCAGGCGCTGGTGCATCAGCTTCATTTCGGTACGCATCTCGACGCGCAGCTTGGCGTCGAGGTTGGAAAGCGGTTCGTCGAACAGGTAGATCTTTGGCCGACGTGCCAAGGCGCGCCCCATGGCCACGCGCTGCTGCTGACCACCGGACAGTTGTCCCGGCTTGCGGTTGAGCAGGTGCTCGATCTGCAGCAGCTTGGCAACCCGGGCGACTTCAGCGTCGATGTCAGCCTGATTCATCTTGCGGATCTTCAGCCCGAACTCGATGTTCTCGCGCACGCTCATGGTCGGATACAGCGCATAGGACTGAAAGACCATGGCGATGTCGCGATCCTTCGGGCTCATCCCGCTGACGTCCTGGTCACCGATCATGATCGCGCCGCCGGTAATGTTTTCCAGCCCGGCGATGCAGTTCATCAGGGTCGACTTACCGCAGCCCGAAGGGCCGACCAGAATCAGGAACTCGCCTTCTTTGATGGAGAGTTCGATGTTCTTCAGGGTGTCCGGCAGACCGGCCCCGTAAGTCTTGTTTACATTGCGTAGTTCAAGCGTTGCCATGATTACCCCTTGACTGCGCCGGCCGTCAGCCCGCGCACGAAATACTTGCCTGCGACCACGTAGACCAGCAGGGTCGGCAGACCGGCGATCATCGCCGCCGCCATATCAACGTTGTATTCCTTGACGCCCGTACTGGTGTTGACCAAGTTGTTCAGCGCCACCGTGATCGGCTGCGAATCACCACTGGAGAACACCACACCGAACAGGAAGTCGTTCCAGATCTGAGTGAACTGCCAGATCAGGCAGACCATGATGATCGGCGTCGACATCGGCAGAATGATCCGACGGAAGATGGTGAAGAAGCCCGCACCGTCCAGTCGTGCAGCCTTGACCAGTGCGTCCGGAATGCTGACGTAGTAGTTGCGGAAAAACAGGGTGGTGAACGCCAGGCCGTACACAACGTGGACAAACACAAGGCCCGTCGTGGTGCTGGCCAGCCCCATTTTGCCGAGGGTGAACGACGCGGGCAGCAGGACCGTCTGGAACGGCAGGAAGCAGCCGAACAGCAGCAGACCGAAGAACAACTGCGAGCCCCGAAAACGCCACATCGACAGCACATAGCCGTTCAGCGCGCCGATGGTGGTGGAAATCAGCACCGCGGGCACGGTGATCAGGAACGAGTTCCAGAAGTAGCCTTTTACCGTCGCCCAGGCTTTGATCCAGCCGATGGCGGTCACTTCGGTCGGCCAGCTGAGCAGGTTGCCGCTGCCGATGTCTTCCGGCGACTTGAAGCTGGTCAAGAGCATGACGACCAAGGGCACCAGGTAGATAAACACCGCTACGATCAGCACTGCGTAGATGGCGACGCGGCTCAGGCTGAGGGCGGGCTTGTTGACGAGACTAGTCATTGCGCTTGGCCCTCAGCTCGGAATACAGATAAGGCACAAGAATGGCGAGGATGGCGCCGAGCATCAAAATTGCGCTGGCAGAACCCATGCCCATCTGGCCACGGCTGAAGGTGAACGAGTACATGAACATCGCCGGCAGGTCGGAGGAATAGCCGGGGCCACCGGCCGTCATGGCGGCCACCAGGTCAAAACTCTTGATCGCGATGTGCGCCAGAATCATGACCGCACTGAAGAACACCGGGCGCAGGCTCGGCAGCACGACCTTCCAGTAGATTTTCGGCATGCTGGCGCCGTCGATTTGCGCGGCACGGATAATCGACTGATCGACACCCCGCAGGCCGGCCAGGAACATCGCCATGATGAAGCCCGACGCCTGCCATACCGCAGCGATCACCAGGCAGTACACAACGCGGTCCGGATCGATCAGCCAGTCCAGGCGAAAGCCTTCCCAGCCCCAGTCACGCAGCAGCTTGTCCAGGCCCATGCCCGGGTTGAGCAGCCATTTCCATGCCGTACCGGTGACGATCATCGACAGCGCCATCGGGTACAGGTAGATGGTGCGGATAAAGCCTTCGCGACGGATGCGCTGGTCGAGGAACACCGCCAGCAGCACGCCGACCACCATGCTGATGCCGATGAACATGCCACCGAACACCGCGAGGTTTTTACTGGCCACCCACCAGCGGTCGTTGTCGAACAACCGGGCGTATTGCGCCAGGCCCACGAATTTGTAGGTCGGCAGGAAAGTCGAGTTGGTGAACGACAGAACGAACGTCCACAGGATATAGCCGTAGAAGCCCACCAATACGATGAACATGCTGGGCGCCAGCACCAGTTTGGGTAGCCAGCGCTGCAGTGCATCGAACGGCGAGGCTTTGCTGAACACAGCAACAGAACTCATGGTGAAATCCAGTACAAGAAAAATGAAGAGTGCAAACACGCCGCCTTCTGTAGGAGTGAGCTTGCTCGCGATGCGGCGTGTCAGTGCCGTCTGCATTGGCTGACATGACGCCATCGCGAGCAAGCTCACTCCTACATGGAGCAAGCGGTGTTACGGCTTACTTGGCAGACTTGATCGCAGCGCCCAGCTTCTTCGCCGCATCGGCAGGATCGGCTTTCGGGTCGTTGATGAAGTTGGTCACGACGTCAAAGAACGCACCTTGCACGGCCAGTGTGGTGGCCATGTTGTGCGCCATGCTTGGCTGCAGGCCGCCGGACTTGGCGTCAGCCAGGAAATCCTTGGCGGCGGTCTGGGCGCACGAGTCGAAACCGTACTTGCCCATGTCAGCCAGCATGTCATTGCGAACCGGGATAGAGCCTTTGTTGATGCTGAAGACTTTCTGGAAGTTTTCGCCCAACACGACCTTGGCGATGTCCTGCTGACCGGCAGCGGTACCCGCGTCCTTCTGCTTGAACACAGCCAGGGAGTCGATGTTGTAGGTGAACGCCTTGTCGGTGCCCGGGAACGCTACGCACTCGTAGTCCTTGCCGGCGACTTTCTTGGCGGCGGTCCATTCGCTCTTGGCCCAGTCACCCATGATCTGCATGCCGGCCTTGCCATTGATGACTTTGGCCGCTTCCAGGTTCCAGTCCTGGCCTTTGCCGTCGGCATCCATATAGGTGGCGACTCTCTTCAGCTCGGTCAGCGACTTGACCATTTCAGGGCCGGTCAGCGCAGCGTTGTCGAGGTCGACCAGCGCCTTCTTGTAACCATCGGCGCCCATTACGGAGAGCACGACGGCTTCAAAAACAGTGCTGTCCTGCCAAGGCTGGCCACCATGGGCCAGAGGAATGAAGCCTGCCGCCTTGAGCTTGTCGCCCGCTGCGTAGAATTCTTCGAGGGTGGTAGGGGCTTTTTCGATACCGGCTTTCTTGAAGACTTCCGGGTTGATCCACAGCCAGTTAACGCGGTGGATGTTCACCGGCACGGCAACGTAGTCACCGTCGTACTTCACGGTGTCGGAGACTTTCTTGTCGAGCAGGCTGTCCCACTTCTCCTCTTTGGAGACGTTCTTCAGCACGTCGGTATCAAGCAGGCCGGTGGAGGCCCATTCCTGGATGTCCGGACCTTTGATCTGCGCGACGCCCGGCGGGTTGCCAGCAACGGCGCGGCTCTTGAGCACAGTCATTGCGGTTGCACCGCCGCCGCCTGCAACAGCGCCGTCTTTCCAGGTGAAACCATCTTTTTCAACTTGTGCACGGAGCACATCGACAGCGGCTTTTTCGCCACCGGACGTCCACCAGTGCACGACTTCGACAGTGCCTTTGGCATCAGCCGCCATGGCGCTCAGAGGGAACAACGAGGCGAGGGAAATAAGTGCAGCGAGACGGGAAATCGAATTCATATCTGACCTTTCTTGTTGTTATGCATGAGCAAGTCGTGGCGCTTGCGCTGCGTGGATTCTAACCAAGGGCCCAGAGCGGACGGTAACGAAGGGATGCGCAAATGTCACAGGGCTGTGACACTCCGAGAAACGGCCTGATTACTCCACACCGCGCGGCAGGTAAAGCGTCACCCGCAACCCGCCCTCGCGCATGTTCTGCAACGTCACCTCGCCGCCATGGCTGTGGGCAATGTTGCGTGCGATACCAAGCCCCAGCCCGTAACCCTGCTGGTGTTTACCCGCCAGCCGGAAGTGCGGCTCAAAGACCTGCTCCATCCGCTGCTCCGGCACGCCGGGGCCTTCGTCTTCGACGTGAAGAATGAACGCATCGGTGTCGTCTTCAACGAACAAATGGGCACGCTCGCCGTATTTGATCGCGTTGTCGATCAGGTTGCCCATGCACCGGCGCAGCGCCAGCGGTTTGCCGTAATACATCGACATGGCCTTGCCCTGCAATGTGACGCGGCCCGCGCCGTCGGGGGCCAGATAGGGTTCAATCAGGCAATCGAGCGCGTGATTGAGGTCGACGGGCTCGATGTTCTCGTGAATGTCAGTGTCTTTCACGCACTGCAACGCGCCTTTGACCAACAGCTCCAGCTCATCCAGGTCGCGGGTGAACTTGGCTTGCATCTGTTCGTCTTCGAGCAGCTCGACGCGCAATCGCAGGCGGGTGATCGGGGTGCGCAGGTCGTGGGAAATCGCACTGAACAATTGCCCGCGTTCGGTAAGGTAACGGCTGATCCGGTCGCGCATGGTGTTGAAGGCGCGGGTCACCTCCACCACTTCGCTGCCGCCACCCTCCACCACCGGCTCAACGTCGGCACCCAATGACAGATCCCGCGCCGCATGGGCCAGACGCTTGAGCGGACCGCTCTGCCAGTGCACCAGCAGACCAATGAACACCAGCAGAAAAACACTCGTCAGGGCAATGAACCAGACCTGCTGCGAGGGCAAGCCTTCAGCCTCAAGCATGGTGTAAGGCTCAGGCAGCAGCGAGGCGATGTACAGCCATTCGCCGGGCGACAGCTCGATCTGAGTCACCAACACCGGCGGGTTCACCGGCTCGAGGGTCAGCGCGTAATGCGCCCACGAGCGTGGCAGCTCGTCGAGCTTCAAGCCGCTGTTGAAAATGCGCAGGTCTTCGGGACGCACGAACCGCACGAGGATGTCCGGGTCGGCTCCCAGGTTCTGCCGCAGCACCTGCCCCACCACATCGATGACGGCCGTCTTGCGCGCGGTGGGCTCGAGTACCTGCATTTCCAGCGGGCGGTCATTGAGCGAAACGAAGAAACGGGTGCCGCCCATGCTGCGCAGTTGATCGAGGACCAAAGGCCGGAAGGCGACCGGCAGCGAGCGGAAGTAGCTCACGCTCGCCGCCATGGAGAAACCCAGGCTGCGGGCACTGGTGACCAGGCCTTCCATTTGCGTGGCGCGCAATTGCGAAAGCCAGATGAGGCTGGACAGGGTTTGCGCCAGTAACACGGCAAACAAGGTCAGCAGCAGCATGCGCCCCAGCAGCGAACGCGGCACCGGCAGTCGGCGCTTCTTGTCCGTCACCATCGAGGGTTAGTAACCGTTGCCGGCTTGCGGCAGCACATTGGCTGCCAACAGATAACCGCTGCCTCGCACGGTGCGAATCAACCGCGGCGCCTTGCCCGTGTCACGCAAGCGCTGACGCAGGCGGCTCACCGCCATGTCGACGATGCGCTCCAGCGGCATCAGCTCACGGCCCCGGGTGGCGTTGCCGATGGTGTCGCGATCGAGGATTTGTTGAGGGTTGTCGAGGAACAGTTTGAGCAGCGCGAAATCAGCGCCGGACAAAATCACTTCTTCGCCGTCGTTGTGAAACAGCCGGTGACTGACCATGTCCAGCCGCCACTCATCGAACACCAGTACTTCGCCGCCGCTGCGCTCCTGACCAAACTGGGCGCGACGCAACAACGCCTTGATCCTGGCTTGAAGCTCACGGGGACTGAAGGGTTTTGCCATGTAGTCGTCGGCACCAAGCTCCAGCCCGATGACACGATCGGCCTCGTCGGAGCTGGCCGTGAGCATGATGATGGGAATATGCGGCTGACGCGGATGCTGCCTGACCCAGCGACACAGGCTGAAGCCGTCCTCATCGGGGAGCATGACGTCGAGGATCAGCAAATCGCTGGCCTCTTCGTTAAATGCCTGACGAAACTCCGCGCCATCGCCAACCGTGCGCACCTGAAAACCGGACCGGCTCAGGTAGGCTTGCAGCAACTCGCGAATCTCCTGGTCATCGTCGACGACCAGAATCGATTTACTGACAGCGTTCACGTGAGTCGTCCTTGTGAGCAATGGGTGGTTAAGGCAGCTTCAGGCTACAAGCTTCAAGCTTAAAGCGGCCAGCGAGACGTACGCGGCCTTTGCTTGCCGCTTGCAGCTTGCTACTTTCAGCTTGCCGCTAGCGACTCGTCGCGTATTGATCCAGCGCCACGCCTGCACCCGTCAGACCCGGGTATTCGGCCGTGACCAGCCACACCGGCACGTCCTTGAAATAATCTTTCATCAAGCCCTTCTCGGCGAACGCCTTGTTGAAGCCGCTCTGCATGAAGAAATCAACGAACCGCGGGATCACGCCACCGGCAATATACACGCCGCCGCGTCCGCCGACAGTCAGTACATTGTTACCCGCCACGCGACCGAGGAAGACACAGAACTGCTCCAGCACCGCGCTGGCGACCGGGTCACCCTTGAGCGCCGCCGAGGTGATGGCCGCAGGCGATTTGAACTCGGGCTCGATCTCATCCAGTCCACAGCTGACTTGATACAGCAGCAACAGACCGGCGCCGCTCAGAATCGTCTCGGCGCTGACGTGCTCGTGGGAGGCCATCAAACGCATCCACAGCAGGGCTTCGCGGGGCGTACCTATTGGCAGATCAACGTGACCGCCCTCACCCGGCACGGCGGACCAGCGTGCTTCGCCGGTGCGGATCAGGGTGCCGACGCCAAGCCCGGTGCCCGGCCCGATCACCACGCGCGCGCCACCAGGATCGCCTTTGCCATGACGCACGGTCAGGTACTCATCGTCCTTCAGGCGAGTCATGCCCAAGGCCATGGCAGTGAAGTCGTTGACCAGGATCAGGTGGTCGATTTTCAGCTCGGCGCAAAACGCTTGCCGGTTGATCTTCCAGTGGCTGTTGGTGAACTGAAAATCGTCGCCAGTCACTGGGCCGGCCACGGCCAGGCAAAGGGAGGTGACATCACCGCGCTGCAATTCCAGGTCCTGCAGATAGACCAGCAGGGCTTTTTCAGGACTGGCGTAATCGACCGTTGCGAACACCCGGATCGAATGCAACTCGTCATCTTCCCAAATGGCAAAACGCGCATTTGTGCCGCCGATATCACCCACCATCGCCAATGTCACTTGAGCGTCTCCAGATTCGAAGTAAAGGCGCTGGCGCCCTTCTCTGCCGAGCTGAAGGCCATGCGCATGAAACCGAACAATTCGCGCCCGCTGCCCACGTTGTGTGACAAACGACCGATCGCCGGCTCTCTGGCGGCCAATTCTGCCGGTTCGATCAGAACTTGCAACGTTCCTTTTACGCCATCGACACGAATGAGATCCCCATCACGCACCAACGCGAGTGGCCCGCCGTCGGAGGCTTCCGGGCAAACGTGGATCGCCGCAGGAATTTTCCCGGACGCGCCGGACATGCGCCCGTCAGTAATGAGCGCCACCTTGAAACCACGATCCTGCAGCACACCCAGAAACGGCGTCATCTTGTGCAGCTCAGGCATGCCGTTGGAGCGCGGCCCCTGGAAGCGCATGACCGCGACGAAATCGCATTCCAGCTCTCCGGCCTTGAAGGCGTCGGCGAGGTCTTGCTGATCTTCGAAGACTTTCGCGGGGGCTTCAACGATCTGATGCTCCAGTGCAACGGCGGAGACTTTCATCACGCCCCTGCCCAAGTTGCCTTCCATGACTCGCAGGCCGCCCTCGGGCGAGAACGGACGCGCGATGGGCCGCAGGACGTTTTCGTCCAGGCTTTGGATCGGGCCATCGCGCCACACCAGTTTGCCTTCTTCCAGGAACGGTTCCTGGGTGTAGCGTCGCAGGCCACGGCCCACCACTGTATTGACGTCTTCGTGCATCAGGCCCGCGTCGAGCAACTCACGAATCAGGAACGACATGCCGCCCGCAGCCTGGAAGTGGTTGATGTCGGCTTTGCCGTTCGGGTAGACGTGAGAGAGGGTCGGCACGACTTCCGAGAGATCGGCCATGTCCTGCCACGTCAGCTGAATGCCTGCGCACTGGGCGATCGCCGGCATGTGCAACGTGTGGTTGGTGGAACCGCCTGTCGCGTGCAGGGCAACAATCGAGTTGACCAGCGAACGTTCGTCCACAATCTCCCCGAGAGGGATGAAGTCGCCGCTTTGTTTGGTCAGACGCGTAACCTGGAACGCCGCCTCGCGGGTCAGGGCATCGCGTAGCGGCGTGTAGGGATTGACGAAAGAGGCGCCGGGAAGATGCAGACCCATGACTTCCATGATCAGCTGGTTGGTGTTCGCCGTGCCGTAGAACGTGCAGGTGCCAGGGCCGTGGTAGGACTTCATTTCCGAATCCAGCAGCTCTTCGCGAGTCGCCTTGCCTTCGGCGTAGCGCTGACGCACGTCGGCTTTCTCTTTGTTGGAGATGCCCGAAACCATCGGCCCGCCGGGGACGAAGACCGTCGGCAGATGACCGAAGCGCAGCGAACCCATCAGCAGGCCCGGAACGATCTTGTCGCAGATGCCCAGCATCAGCGCACCGTCGAACATGTTGTGCGACAACGCCACCGCCGTTGCCATCGCAATGACTTCCCGGCTGGCGATACTCAACTCCATGCCCGGCTCGCCTTGGGTAACGCCGTCACACATGGCCGGAACGCCGCCGGCAAACTGCCCCACCGAGCCGATTTCACGCAGCGCTTTCTTGATCTGTTCGGGAAAGTGTTCGTACGGCTGATGCGCCGAGAGCATGTCGTTATAGGAAGAGACGATGGCGATATTCGCCGCGTTCATCATGCGCAGGCTGTTCTTGTCTTCGGGACCACAAGCCGCGACGCCATGGGCGAAGTTGGCACATTGCAGCTTGCCCCGCATCGGCCCGTCGCTCGCCGCGTCCCGAATCAATTGCAAGTAGCGTTGACGGGTTTCACGGCTGCGAGCGGTCAGCCGTTCGGTTACCTCAAGGACGCGGGGATGCATGTCATGAACTCCAGGCTAGCGGATGTGGTCACCCGTTCAGACGCTTTCACAAGGCTGCGATCAAATCCGACGCTCAGACAGAGCGGCGGCAAGGGCTTGATTTTCAGACGATTGTGACGGCCAGACAGGCTTCTATTTGTAGATAAAACAAAATACTGCCACTAAAAGGGGTTGTTTTCTATTTTTATGAGAATAATCTTGTAATTCCAACAACAAATTCTCGAGGACGGCTGTATGACTCTCCGCATCGCAATCAATGGCTTTGGCCGAATCGGCCGCAACGTCCTACGCGCACTCTATACCCAAGGCTACCGCCAGGACCTGCAAGTCGTCGCCATCAATGATTTGGGCGACAGCGAGATCAACGCTCACCTTCTCAAATTTGACACGGTACACGGACCGTTCGACGGCACCGTCGAGCACGACGATGAAAGCCTGACCGTCAACGGTGATCGAATCGCGGTGAGCGCCATCCGCAACCCTGCGGATCTGCCGTGGAAGTCCCTGAACATCGACGTGGTGTTCGAATGCACCGGTTTCTTCACGGACCGCACCAAGGCTGCCGCGCACATCACCGCCGGTGCCAGAAAAGTGATTATTTCCGCACCGGCCAAAGGCGCCGATGCGACCATCGTCTACGGCGTCAACCATGATGTGCTGCGCCAGTCGCACCAGGTGATCTCCAACGCCTCGTGCACCACCAACTGCCTGGCACCCGTCGCCCAGGTGTTGAACCGTGAGTTGGGCATCGAAAGCGGCCTGATGACCACTATCCATGCTTACACCAACGACCAGAACCTGATCGACGTCTACCACACCGACCCCTACCGCGCGCGTTCAGCCACTCAGTCCATGATCCCGAGCAAGACCGGCGCTGCCGAAGCGGTCGGTCTGGTGCTGCCGGAACTGGCGGGCAAGCTGACCGGCATGGCTGTTCGTGTGCCGGTGATTAACGTGTCGCTGGTCGACCTGACCATTCAGCTCAAGCGCGATGCGACGGCCGAAGAAGTCAACGCGATCATGAAAGAAGCAGCGCAGCATTCGAAAATCCTTGGTTACAACACGCTGCCGCTGGTTTCCCACGACTTCAATCACAACCCGCTGTCATCGATCTTCGACGCGAACCACACCAAAGTCAGCGGCCGCCTGCTGAAGGTACTGGCCTGGTACGACAATGAGTGGGGCTTCTCCAACCGCATGCTGGATAACTGCCTGGCGTTGATGAATGCCGAGTAAGTGATGGGCTAACGTCCTGCAGCAACGCGCGTGCCTGAATGGCGGCAGGTCAGACACATTGTGTTGACTGATTCGCCGCCATCGCAGGAGATACTGTCCATTCCAGGAATGCTCACCGTCGCCGTGCGGCGCCCTTACAATCTGTGCAAATCCCTGCCTTGACCTGACCTCTAGATGATAAGCATTATCATCCGCTGAATTCTGGTCAGGTGCCCCCGTGACTCAGTCGCACTTCAATACTGTCTTTCTCGCCCGACGAACCATGCTGCTGCGCACGCTTCAGCGCATGGTCCGCAGCCAAACCACCGCCGAAGACCTGCTCCAGGAAACCTATCTGCGTGTGACCCGCGCGCTCACCGAGCGAGCCATCGAACACCTCGAACCCTTCGTCTTCCAGACCGCGCGCAATCTGGCGCTGGATCATTTGCGTGCCCGGCGTACTCACGCGCGCACCATCGTCGAGGATGCGCCGATCAACGATATCCATAATGTCGTCGCCTCCGACTCCGCGCTGGAGGATGCCGCCCACGCCAACCGTTTGTTGGAAAGTCTTAGCGCGAGCCTGGAAAACCTGACGCCCCGGCAACAGAAAATCTTTACCCTCAGTCGCCTGCACGGCGCCAGTTATCAGGAAATCGCCGAGCAGCTGGGAATATCCACCAGCACCGTGCAAAAGGAGCTCAAGTTGATCATGGCGCTCTGCCTGAGTGTGGCGGCTCGTTTCAATCACTAAGCTCCAACCATTGGCATTCGTCAGCTGCCGCATCAGACTGTCGCTACACTGCTGCCCAAACCGTGGACCCGAGGACCCTGCTTGACGGACACCCAACCACCTCGCAGCCCTCAGACCGAGGCCGCGCGCGCCGAAACGATGGATCAAGCGCTGACCTGGCTGATGGAGCTCGACATCGCCGATGCCGCCACGCACGCGCGCTTTATGGAATGGCTCGACGCCGATCCTGTCCACCGCGAAGCGTTCGCCAGCGCCGAGGCAGTGTGGCACTCGCAATCGGTGTTCGATGCCGCAGCGGCGCTGGCTGCGCGGAAAAAAACGTAATGCCGGACGGTGAGCTGGCGAGATTGCTGCGCCACTGCTCTGAATCAGATCATCTGAAACTGCCCGAAATTATTTTTACGCGATAGCCGCAGCCCGTACGTCTAGTCATAGCCAATGCAACTGATTCCTATTGAATCATCTCGCAACAACTATGACGACCCGCACGACAGGGAGCGCTATCCATGCTGTCCAGCTTCAACCCCGCCTCACCCGCCTCGCCGAAACTTGCCCACCCCTTCGGGCTATCGCTGCTCACAATCGCTGTTATCACTGCGGCCCTGCATAGCCCGGCCGTTGCTGCCGCCGAGCAGAGTACTGCGGTGGAACTGGAGCAGATCACGGTGAGCGCCACACGTCAGGCGCAGCCTGTGGATTCAGTACCCGCCACGGTGACGGTGCAGGACCGTGCGGCGCTGGACCGGCGCAACGTCAACAGCATTCGCGATCTCGTCCGCGACGAGCCCGGCATTTCCGTGGGCGGAGCCGGTCAGCGCGCGGGCACCAGTGGCTACAACATCCGCGGCATTGATGGCGACCGAATCCTGACCCAGGTGGATGGCGTCGAAGTCCCGGGCAACTTCTTTCAGGGCCCCTTTGCCAACACCCATCGCAATTACGTTGATCCGGAGATCATCAAGCGCGTCGAGATCCTGCGCGGACCTGCCTCGGCGCTGTATGGCAGCAGCGCCATCGGCGGCGCGGTGAGCTATTACACCCTCGACCCCGAAGACATCATCAAGCCGGGCAAAGACGTCGGCGCCCGCTTGAAAACCGGCTACAGCTCGGCGGACAACAGCTGGCTGAACTCATCCACGATGGCCGGCCGGGCGGCGAATGTCGACGGCCTGCTGCACGTCAGTCAGCGCAACGGCCACGAGACAGAGTCATACGGTGAGCATGGCGGTACGGGGCTGTCGCGCACGGCGGCCAACCCGGAAGACGCCCGCGCCACCAACGTACTGGCCAAACTGGGTTGGAACTACGGCGATAACGAACGTCTGGCTTTCACCTACGAGAAGTACAAAGACGATACCCATAGCAATCAAAAGAGCGCGGTCGGTGGTCCTTTCTATCCGGGCGTCGGGGCGTCTGGGATGTACAAAAGCCGCGAAACCAATGACGTTATCACCCGCGAGCGCATCGGCCTGGAACACCGTTTCGCGCTGGACAGCGTGGCCGCCGACAACGCCAGGTGGAGCTTGAATCACCAGATTGCCAAGACCGATCAGAACACCTCCGAGCGTTTCGTACCCGGCAGTCGTGACGTCTGGCGCACTCGCGACACCCACTACAAAGAACGCCAATGGATCCTCGACGCGCAACTGGATAAAGCGTTCGACATTGGCAGCACCCAGCACCTGCTGACCTACGGCACGACTCTGAAGCAGCAGAAGGTGGCAGGACTTCGGACCGGATCAGCCACCTGTGCGTCGGTCCTCGGAAGCTGCCGCACCATTGGCGCAATCAGTACTGGCCGGAACGACATCGTGGCGCCCACCAATGACTTCCCGAACCCGACGATCACCACTTACGCTCTGTTCGCCCAGGATCAGATCAAGTGGGGCGACTGGACGTTCATGCCCGGTGCCCGCTACGACTACACCGCGCTCGACCCGCACGCCACGGATTCATTCCTGAAGAGCGTCAACCTGACCAGCAAGAGCCAGTTCGACGACAGCACGAAGAAATGGCATCGCCTGTCACCCAAGCTGGGGCTGACGTATGCGTTCAACGACGCCTACACCTGGTACGGTCAGTACGCCGAGGGTTTCCGCACGCCGAGCGCCAAGGCGTTGTATGGCCGCTTCGAGAACACCCGGTCCGCTTACGTCGTCGAGCCCAATCCTGACTTGAAACCCGAGACCAGCAAAAGCTACGAGACTGGCCTGCGCGGTCACTTCGACGAGGGCACGTTTGATCTCGCGGCGTTCTACAACACGTACCGCGACTTCATCAACGAAGACGCGGTCATTCCGGCCGAATCCACGACCACGACCTTCCAGTCCAACAACATCAAGCACGCCACGATCAAGGGCGTCGAGCTCAAGGGTCGTTTGAACCTGGACAGCTTCGGCGCACCCGAAGGCCTCTACACCAAAGGCTCGCTGGCCTATCTGTACGGCCGAAACAACGACACCGGCCAGCCCATCAACAGCATCAACCCGCTCACCGGCGTGGTTGGGCTGGGTTATGACCAGTCCAAATACGGCGGCTTGCTGAACTGGACGTTGGTGAAGCGCAAGACGCGCGTCGACACCGCCAACTACTCCGCGCCGGATGGGGCCACCCGGCTCAAGACGCCGGGTTTCGGTCTCGTCGACCTGACGGGGTATTACAAAGTTGCCGACGACGTCACGGTCAGCGGCGGCCTCTACAACCTGGCGGACAAAAAATACTGGCTGTGGGACGACGTGCGCGGCTACGACAACGTCGGCGAAGCAGCTGCCACCGCACCCGCCAACCTCGACCGGTTGACCCAGCCAGGCCGCAATTTTGCCGTCAACGTGGTGTGGAACATCTGACCCGATCTCGACGGCAGGCGCGTGCTTTTTAGGCGCCTGCCACGCTCGTTCGTCTCGTCAACAAGCGCCTAAACTCCAAGGAAGACCCATGACCGATAACGCGATCCGCCGTTCACAACGACTGAACCAGATCACCCACGCCCCGCACGAGCGACTGGACAAGGCGGTGAAAGCCAACGCACCCTTCGATACGCTCGCCAGCTACACTCGATTCCTCAGTGCCCAGTACCTGTTCCAGACCGAGCTCAAAGCGCTGTACACCCATCCGCTGCTGATTGAGCTGATTGCCGATTTGCCAGATCGCTGCCGCGCCGAGCAGGCCAAAGCCGACCTGCTCGATCTTCAGGTTGCGTTTCCCGGCCCGGTCCCCGGCGCTGTCAACGAGCCTGGGCTTGCCGAAGCACTGGGCTGGCTGTTCGTCTCTGAGGGCTCGAAGCTGGGCGCCGCCTTTCTGATCAAACGCGCCGTTGCGTTGGACCTCAGCGACACCTTCGGCGCCCGCCACCTGGGTGAGCAGGCCGGCGGTCGCGCCGATGGCTGGAAGCGGTTTATCCGGATCATTGACGATCTGCCGCTCAACGCCGAGCAGGAGCGCGAGATAGACCGCGGCGCGGTGGCGGCCTTCGAACGGTTCAATGTGCTGCTGCAACACGTCTATGCTCCGGCGTCTGAAGCCGAACCCGCCTGAATCCGGGCCTTTTGCGCTCGGCACTGATAAGCTGAGCGCCTTTTGCGGGACGTGAAAACTCCCGCAGCACCTGCTGACTCTGCATTACCGAGACCATGACCCGTACTCCACCCGGCAGTAAACTGTCCCGCATCCTCCTTGGCCTTCTCGCCTACGTGAGCCTGACCATCGGCATCATCGCGATTTTCATTCCGGGCCTGCCCACCACCGAATTCATTCTGCTGGCAGCATGGGCGGCGACCCGAAGCTCGCCGCGGCTGAGCGCCTGGCTCGAAAACCATCGACTGTTCGGGCCAATGCTCAGCAACTGGCGCAACGGCAAGATGATTGCGCGCAGTGCCAAAATCAGCGCCACGGTCACCATGCTGATGTGTGCGGTTCTGATGCTGGTGGTCCTGAAACACAATTGGTGGATCTACTTCGCGGTGGCCGGCATGGTGCTGGTCAATCTGTGGATCTGGTCGCGGCCAGAGCCATCGCGGCGTCAGCCGGAAAAGTGAGGTGTGCAGACCGTGTGAAAACCGGATAACTGGCCGCTAACCAAAAAAGCCCCGATCAAGTAGGGGCATTTTTCGTCGGTACAAAGAGAAAAAAGGCCTTCCTAGGCCAGCAACTCCATCATTCGGCGCAAGCCCAGCACGTTGATCGCCCTTTTCAGGTTGTAGGCGTTCACCGCCAGCGCCATTTCCGTTCGCGCACCCTTGAGCTGGCGAAGCAG